>JAFPAZ010000082.1 GCA_017390645.1 Lachnospiraceae bacterium | reverse complement strand
CCACAGTAACCCATACCGGCACGTAAACCACCGATTAACTGGAATACAGTATCTTCTACGGTTCCCTTATATGCTACACGTCCTTCTACACCTTCCGGAACTAACTTCTTAGCATTTGCCTGGAAGTATCTGTCCTTGCTTCCGTTTTCCATGGCAGCGATAGAACCCATACCACGATATACCTTGTATTTTCTTCCTTGAAATAGTTCAAATTCTCCCGGACTTTCATCACATCCTGCAAAGAGACTTCCTAACATACATACGTTTGCACCGGCAGCAAGCGCTTTTGTAATATCACCGGAATACTTAATACCACCATCTGCGATAACCGGAATTCCGGCAACAGATGCAGCTTCATAAGCTTCCATAATTGCTGTAATCTGAGGTACACCAATACCGGCAACGATACGAGTAGTACAAATAGAACCAGGTCCAATACCAATCTTAACTGCATCTACACCCATATCAATCATAGCCTGTGCACCTGCCTTAGTTGCAACATTTCCTGCAATTACTTGTAAATCAGGATACTTGCTCTTAACCAATTCGAAGGTCTTAAGCACGTTTGCAGAATGTCCGTGAGCAGTATCAATTACGATACAGTCAACCTTAGCCTTTACCAATTCATCCACACGGTCTAAGATATCCGGTGTAACACCTACTGCAGCACCACAAAGCAGTCTTCCTTGTGAATCTTTCGCAGAATTTGGGTACTTAATGGTCTTTTCAATATCTTTAATGGTAATTAATCCCTTTAAATTAAAGTTATCATCTACGATAGGTAATTTCTCTTTACGAGCTTTTCCTAAAATTTCTTTTGCTTCCTCAAGGGTAATGCCTTCTCTGGCAGTAACTAAATTCTCGGAAGTCATGGATTCAATAATCTTCTTACTGTAATCTGTTTCGAATTTTAAATCACGATTGGTAATGATACCAACTAACTTTCCGTTTTCCGTGATTGGTACACCGGAAATACGGAACTTCGCCATTAAATTATTGGCATCTGCCAATGTATGTTGTGGAGATAAATAAAATGGGTCCGAAATAACACCATATTCTGAACGTTTTACCTTGTCTACTTCTTCTGCCTGTTGCTGAATAGACATATTCTTATGAATGATACCGATTCCACCCTGTCTTGCCATGGCAATGGCCATGCGATGCTCTGTTACAGTATCCATTCCTGAACTCATTAATGGAATATGAAGCTTAATTTTTTTAGTTAAATTTGTTTCTAAGTTTACATCATTCGGAATTACTTCGCTATATGCCGGTACTAATAACACGTCATCAAATGTAATTCCTTCGCCAATGATTTTACCCATTTTAAATTTCCTCTCTTTCTATATTTATTATAATCCGTAAAAATTGATGATTTGTCTATGTTAACAAATTCGAGCTATTTTGTCAATATGAATCGATTTTTTCTTACAAAAATACTTTTCTGTGTCCGTATTGTTTCATTAATTCTAACGTTTTATCCGAAGGTTCAATTAAGATTTCCATAAAATTCCCATTCTTATTTACTAACACAGAATATACTCTTGCATCCTCTCTTTGTGAAGTAAAGTTTTTCACCTTCGTTTTAGCCTCATTTTCTTTTGCCTTATTGATTTCATCGCTGTTATAAGGAGCAATCACCTGAACGGCTTTAAAGTCAATGGTCATTACATGCTTTCTTCTTGACATATTTACTATCTTGTCAATTTCAAGAGAACCTGTGGTAAAGGTATATTCATACTCCAACGCCTGTGGTTTTAACAACCAGAAGGCAAATATCCACATTGCCACCATAAGGGGCATCAGCATAATGGAAACTGATATTACACTAAGTCCACAAGACAGCACCAATACAGCACCAACCAGACGCAACATAGTCACTGTTCCTTTTTTTACGCGAATCAAATCTTCTGAATAACTTTCTGCCACAAAAATACCTCCAACTTACTTTGATAATTTCTCATGAATTGCCGCAGCTGCTTTTTTACCTGCACCCATGGCAAGAATTACAGTCGCTGCACCGGAAACGGTATCGCCACCGGCATATACATATTCCTTACTTGTTTCCATCGTTTCTTCCTGAACAATGATTCCACCCCATTTTTGAGTTTCCAGACCTTCTGTGGTCTGCTGAATCAGTGGGTTTGGACTTTGTCCAATGGCAATGATAACAGTATCTACATCAATCACATAATTAGAGCCTTCCACAGGAACCGGAGAACGTCTTCCGGAGGCATCCGGCTCACCTAATTCCTGTTTTACCACTTCAATACCGGTTACCCATCCATCTTTACCAATAATCGCAGAAGGATTATTTAACAAGCGGAAAATAACGCCTTCTTCTTTCGCGTGATGGATTTCTTCTTTTCTGGCCGGAAGTTCATCCTCACCACGACGGTATACGATATATACATTTTCAGCACCTAATCTCTTTGCAGTTCTGGCAGCATCCATAGCAACATTACCGGCACCAACCACTGCAACATTCTTTCCTACCTTAACCGGAGTAGGAACTTCCGGGAACTTATATCCCTTCATTAAGTTTACTCTGGTCAAAAATTCGTTTGCGGAGTATACACCTAAAAGATTTTCTCCAGGAATTCTTAAAAATCTCGGAAGACCGGCACCACTACCAATAAATACGGCATCATAGCCATCCTGCAATAGCTCATCTACAGTGATGGAACGTCCAACCACAACATTGGTTTCAATCTTAACCCCTAATTCCTTTACATTATCTATTTCCTTCGCCACCAAATCCTTTGGTAAACGGAATTCAGGAATACCGTAGCTTAATACACCTCCGGCTTTATGAAGTGCCTCAAATACCGTAACTTCATAACCCTTTTTCGCCAATTCACCTGCACAGGTGATTCCAGCAGGTCCGGATCCCACCACAGCTACCTTCTTACCATTCTTCTCAATGTTATTTTCCACCTTTTTCTTGTTTGCCATGTGATAATCAGCAACAAAACGTTCCAGACGTCCGATACCAACAGGTTCTCCCTTTACACCACGAACACAATTTCCTTCACATTGCTTTTCCTGTGGGCAGACACGTCCACAAATGGCCGGCAATGCATTTTCTCTGGTGATAACCTGATATGCAGCCTCGAAATCCCCTTCTGCCACTTTTCCGATAAATTCTGGAATCGGTACATTTACAGGACAACCTGACATACAAGGAGTCTTCTTACAATTTAAACATCTTCTGGCTTCTTCCATCGCCATTTCTTTTGTATATCCAAGAGTAACTTCTTCGAAATTCTTATTTCTAACATTAGGATCCTGTTCCGGCATTACAACCTTTGTTAAACTCATATTTCTTTCCATATTATTGTGCACCTCTTCCTATCCTGCATTGATGTTCTTCTTCCTTATACATACCCTGACGCATCATACATTCATCAAAATCAACTAAAAATCCATCAAAGTCCGGACCATCCACACATGCAAACTGTGTCTTACCTCCGACAGTAACACGACATCCGCCACACATACCGGTTCCGTCAATCATAACCGGATTCAAAGAAACACCTGTTGGAATATTTAAAGGCTTCGTTACATTTACCACTGATTTCATCATAATAAGTGGTCCAATGGCAATGACTTCATCAAACTTTTCGCCCTTTTCAATTAATTCCGTAAGAACATCGGTTACGAAACCTTCCTTACCCTTAGAACCGTCATTGGTTGCAATGTAAACATGATCACAGAATTCTTTAAACTTTTCTTCTAAGATAACGAATTCTGCACTTCTACCACCGATGATCACATCTACTTTTACTCCCATTTCATGAAGTTTTCGAAGTTGTGGATACAAAGGAGCAGCTCCTACACCACCTGCAACACCGATTACATGGTCTACTTTATGTAATGGGGCCGGTTTCCCAAGCGGTCCAACGAAATCACAAACAAATTCTCCTTCTTTTTTCTTGCTTAGTAACTCCGTAGAATAACCTACAACCTGATAAATGATAGTAACCGTTTCTTTTTCTCTGTCATAATCAGCGATGGTTAGAGGAACCCTTTCCCCATCTTCATCCACACGAACAATTACAAACTGTCCTGCTTCACACTTTCTCGCTACAAATGGTGCATGAACTTCCATCAGTTCAACAGCTTGATTCAACACTTCTTTTTTTACTATTTTGTACATCAGCAGCGTCCACCTTTCAATATAGATAAAAATTAAGCATTTGCGAAACTATATTATTCTGTGAAAGTGATGTAAAAGAATCAAAACACCGCTTATGTATTTGTTTCTTTTTCATCACTCATTATATTTTTTGATGGTTTCGCATTTACCTACAGATAACAATATTATAAACTTTTTTTCTCAATAAGAAAAGAGGATTTTATTATTTTTTCGAAAATAATATAATCCTCTTTTACTATTCATAGATGAACAGTAACAATCCTCTTTTTGTAACTATTCACACAGAAACAATAATTCCTTTTCTCCTACGTTTCCGTTTTAGGCAAATACACTTGAAACTTTGTTCCTTCCCCTTCCTGCGAAATTACTTTTAAGTATCCACCTTCCAAAGAAATAATTTTTCGAGAAAGGTATAACCCAATTCCTACTCCCGGCATTTGACTTACCTTCTGACTTCGGTAAAATCTGGTAAAAATATTCGCCTGTTCTTCCTTCGCAATCCCGATTCCATCATCCTCAATTTCAATCATAGAAAACAGCTCATATTCTTTGACACGAATCCATACATTTCCTCCTGAATTCGTATATTTTATGGCATTGTCCAGAATATTTCCCACTGCCTCTAAAGTCCATTTTTCATCAAAAACTGCCCATATCTCATTCCATTCAGTATGTATCTTAATTTCTTTTTCTATTGCTTTTTCCTGATACATTTCAAAAAGCACCTTTATAAACTCACCCAAAGAATGCTTTTTACAATGCACTGTGATTAAGTCATTTTCAAGTCTAGAAATTTTTACCAGGGACTGAATCAGGAAATTCAGTTTTTCTGTCTGCTCCTCTATCCTATTCACCAGCTTTTTCTCTTCTTTTCCTAAGTTTTTCTCTGATAAATATTCCGTATATAACAAAAGATTCGCTATAGGTGTTTTGGTCTGATGACTTAAATCCGATACGGTCTGCTGGATTTGGTTTCGTTGTTCTTCTAATCGGTTTAAAGACAATTTACTTGCAGATAAAAAACGGGAAAGTTTTGCCTCTAGTTTTGACAGTTTGCTTTCATCGTAAGTTTTTTCTTCATACTTTCCCATAATGGCATCTTCCAGCATTCCATCAAGTTTTCTTAGTATCCGATGCACTTTTACTATCAAATAAATCGCAAATACAGTCAGTCCAGCTCCTATACTGATACAGATGACAGAAACTGCATTCATAAAACTCCCCCTGTTCTTTTTTTATAATAGGCAACTACAAAGCTTATATCAAATGATTGAAAAGTTTCTTTTGAATCACTTTCATATAAAATATTATCGTTTCACAATCACCTATTTTTTAATAAGTAATTGTGAAACGATGAAAAAACTATTTATCCTGCTCATCCTGCTGCCAACGATAACCAATGCCATAAATCGTTTTTATGTAATTACCGCCTAGTTTACTTCGTAGTCTCCCTACCGTCACTGTTAAAGTGTTTTCGTCAACAGAGTCCCAACTATCCCAGATTTGATTAATAAGCTGGTTTCTCGTTAACGTCTGACCGGAATTCAGAAGCAACATGGCAAGCAATTCCTGTTCCACCTTACTAAGTGCAAGTTCGTCTCCATCCTTTTTATAAATTCTTTTTTCGATATCCAGATACAAGGAACCAATTTCAAATACTTTCGGATTTTGATTTCTGCGAATCAAAGAATGAACTCTTGCCCGCAAAATCCCAATCCGGAAAGGTTTGGTCACATAATCATCGGCTCCCGCCTCAAAACCTGAAATTTCATCCTCTTCCGTATCCTTGGCAGTAAGCATCAACACAGGCATGTTAAGTTCCTTTCGATGAATCCTGCAAAACTCCAATCCATTTCCATCTGGTAGATTTATGTCCAAAATTAACAGCTGAAACGATTCCTTTTCGAGCAATTCTTTTCCTTTTTTTAAAGAAGAAGCAACTAAGGTTTCATACCCTTCTTCTTCCAAAACCATGGCGATGCCCTGGGCAAGTGCCACATCATCTTCAATAATCAGTATTTTCACCCTATCCCGCTCCTCTCATTAATATCATATTTTAGGCAATTGCAAAGCTACCACAACTTATATTAAGTGATTCATAAGTAACAAGCCACCTATTTACAAGCTACTTCAATTGACCTATGAAAAACTGTCCCGTAACCGTTCCACGATAGAACTTTTCTTCAATTTCTGATAACAAAATACCGGTATCAAAATTCCTAATAACATATATATCGGCAAAATAATTAAGAGTGGCAATATGGTCATTTTCGCTGTAAAGAACCATAATACACCAGATAATGCCTCCATCACAAACAGTTGCAATATTCCACTGATCAATATTGCTAATACAACCGATAAAATAGTGTAGAACGTACCTTCATATATCAGCATTCTCCGTAACTGTCCCCCTGTCATTCCCACTGATTGTAACATAGCAAATTCCTTTTTTCTACTATGAATTCCAGTTAAAATGGAATTAAAGAAATTTACCACTCCAATCAGTCCTATGATAAATGCCAAAATACTTCCTACCAAAAGGAACATATTACGGAAGGAAGAAAATTCCTCCTGATATTTTTGCTTGGATTCAAAATCATAATCTGTTTTATATTCTTCAGTATAGTTTTCTAAAAATTTCTGTATGTCTTCATTGGATTCTTCCGTAGTATTAAACATATAAGACATTACAAAATCGGAACCTGTATCTTTTCTATAAGTATCACTGTCTAACACAAAAAACATATTTCCAAAAGAACGGCTTGTCATAGGATATGGTATGATCACCTTAGCACAGACAGTGTAAGTAATATCTTTAGGATTTTCATATTCCCACCGGATATCTTCCGCCTTCGTATTTTCATTGATTTCTCCCCCGGTACTTGCATCATATCTTAAAATCCTATCATAATAACTGACTTTTATCTGTTCTCCCACTTCTACCTGGCAGGTATCCTCAATGGGTTTTCCATAATCATCTGCTTCTACCACCGCAATGATATAATGTTGGTCACGGTCTGCTACTTTTGTAATATCCCCTTCTAACACCTCTACATTCGCTAATGGGAATTCATCCATTCCATATATATTTATGCTTTCCGGGTAAAGTCCATTTTCATCCGCTTCCCTGCCACTCACAGTCATTTCCATCTCTCTGTCTTCATAATTCCAATAGGATTGTAAATCTTCTTCACTAAACCATCCCCCGGCAGAAGCTCCTATGTATATTCTCCCACTTTCTGTAATTCCTTCCATGGATTCCAATTCCCAAATAACTTCTTCTTCTACACCATCAATCTCTTCATACTTAAAATAATTATTTTCTGCCACGATAAAATCGGAAACATAGAATTTTTGTGTGAATTTATCCATATCAAATCCTTTGGAAAAGGAGAACACCAGATAAAACAACACCGCTGACAAAGTAAGGGATAATACTACGGTTACGGTTTTCTTTTTATTTCTTCCTAGATTGGCAAATGCCATTTTAAGAATTCTCGCACTGCTATCTCCCCCCTTAGAAACTTTCTTTTTTATTTCCACCTGAGTAAATCTAAGTGCCTCTATTGGCAATACCTTTCCTGCGATTCTACCTGGTTTTTCACAGGAAAGAATTACGGTAAGCAAGGAAAACAAAGCTGCTCCAATAAAAATCAATGGATGGGTAGAAACCACCACT
>JAFPAZ010000081.1 GCA_017390645.1 Lachnospiraceae bacterium | reverse complement strand
TTTTTATATATTTGACAGTGTGGACTGTTCAATATATTCAGTTTCATCTCGAAAAAGAAAGAGAAGAAACAAATGCCAGAATAAAAGAAAAAATTAGTATGGTGAAAAAGAAAATTATTAGTGCCTCCAGAAGTTTTTGGTACATCGTGGAAGAAGTTGAACAGGCGGAAGCTTCTGAGGAAGAAAAATATTATCATTATTTTGTGGAAGAAGAGGATGGATTTGATGAGCTTTTAGATCAGATGTATCAGTTAAACATTGTAGTAAAAGAAGAATTAGAAAAGATTTCAAATGGAGAAAATGTGACAAATAATTCGTCCCAGACTAATTCTAAGAAGAAAAAGAAGAAAAATTCTTCTCAAAACAAACCAAAACAGATATCAGAAGAAGAGAAAAAGAAGAGAATATATCAGAAATGGAACGAATACGTGGACGAATTGTTCCGCAAAGTATATTTAAATTGTAATGAAGAAATGAAAATTAAAATAAGAAATAAACTTACAGAGTATGGTTATCTGGATGTAGAAATACTAAAAGAAAATCCTATAGAAGATAAGAAGAAAGCATAAAAAAACTTTGAATCAGGAAGTGTTTCCTGGTTCAAAGTTTTTTTGATATTACAATTCTATGATTAATGTTTTGTATTGAAAAGTCTTTAATTAGTAGTTAGAAATATTATAGAAGATGACGGATTGGAAGATAATATGGTAATCCGTCTTTATATTCTAACATTGGTTCCCCACAAATCAATGGTTTGGCATAAGTAATAAAATCTTGTGAAACATCATTTCCTTCAGGGGAAATCCATTCTGTTGGAATGAATTTGGTATCATTTGCTACATCAGAAACATCCGTACAGGAAATTTTATATTGATATGGATAATCCGAAACACGTTTTATTACCAACATGGCATTCGTAACTTCCTGTTCCGCAAGTTGAACTGCAGTAACACCTAAAGCAAAAGATTCATTTAAATCAGTAAGGGAAGCACAGTGCATGGCACTTCTTTGAAGAACGTTTAATTCAATGGAGCGAACCTTGCAGCCAATCTGGTCATTTACCAACATTTCCAGATATTTACCGGTTCCGCTTAGCTGAGCGTGACCAAAAATATCAGTTTTGGCAGACTGGGCACTTACATACTTACCATCAGCAGTTTTAATTCCTTCAGAAACAGCAATGATAACATTTTGTTGTTTGGTTAATTGGATTTTTACATCATTTATGAAGGAATTAACATCAAATTGGGTTTCTGGTAAATAGATTAAGTGAGGTGCATGGCTGTATTCATTTCTGGCGAGGGCGCTGGCGGCAGTCAGCCAGCCGGCATCACGTCCCATGATTTCTACAATTGTCACGCTTTGGGTATCATAAATATAGGTATCATGAGCAATTTCTAAAAGAGAAGTAGCAACATATTTTGCGGCTGAACCATATCCAGGAGTATGATCCGTTACACATAAGTCATTATCGATGGTTTTAGGAATTCCCAAGATACTAATATCATATCCCTTTAATTTAGCGTAGTTACTAAGTTTTGCAACAGTATCCATAGAATCATTACCACCAATATAGAAAAAGGCTTTTATTTCATGCTTTAAAAAGATAGAAAAGATTTTTTCATATTCGGAAGAATCAGATTCGAATGAACTTAATTTATAGCGACAAGAACCAAGATACATGGATGGAGATACTTTTAATCTTTCGATGGAACGATCAGATTTATTAAAAGTACGTTGTAAGTCAATTAAATTCTCATGTAAAACACCCTGAATTCCGTTTACGGAACCATATATATTATCAAAATAATCACTTCTTAATACTCCATCAATGACACCGGCCAAGCTGGCATTAATGGCTACTGTTGGACCACCTGATTGTGCAACTAAACAGTTTCTCATGATTTTATCCTCCTAAAGTCCACTCTCATATTTTGGCGAAAATACTGTCTCTAGTATAACATATTGGGGTCTCAAAGTCTATGGAATATATGTAAAAGAATTGGTAAAAATTTATATACATTTTTGCATTGAAATTTTCATATAACTAATATATAATCAGATTAGAAGAAATGAAACAGATGCCTGAAATGTACGAGAACACCTATTGTTTTGAACCTACATTTCTTTTGACGGGATTCCAATATCCGTAGAGGTATGTCAGGCCTTCATTGCGCAGAGGAAGACAGAGTATTTACATGAGGAAACCCACCTAGCTTGGCTAGGCGTCAAAATTATAGGTAACGGCATTTTGGGTTTACAAAAGAAAAAGCAGCTTATGCTGCTTTTTCTTTTGTTTATTTAAAGGGAAAACTAAGATGTAATGAAACTAACACAAAATTAATCGGAGTGTTGAAGTGAAAAGAAAGTATAAAGATATTATCGTAATTTGTTTAATTTTCTATGGAATATTTGGTGGGGAAATAATAAGGAATGCATATAAGAGTGGGATGAAAATATTCGCCCTTTCTGAATCCAAGCAGTTTCATACCGGGTTAAGAGGTATCATTCCATTTCAGGTTCCATCAGATATCAGGGTTTTGATATCTGATACAGACTATCTTTCGAAATATCATCAAAGTATTTGTTTGGGGAGTAGCGCTGGTATGATTGTGGAAAAGAACGGAGAAGTCATACGCTGTCTTGAGAATGAACAAATTACGTTTACAGCGGATGAAATAAAGGAAGACAAAGTTAAAATTTCTAGCGTGGGTGAAAACGGAATGATTACAGTTTATTCTATACTACGGGGAAATGAAAATCCTTCTTATTTTGGGAAGATAGAGCTTACTTATACAAAAAATGGAATTATTATGATTAATGAAGTGGATTTAGAGAAATACTTATATTTAGTAATACCAAGTGAAATGCCGGTAAGTTATGAGTCGGAAGCGCTAAAGGCTCAAGCGGTCTGTGCAAGAACTTACGCAGTAGCAAAGATTCGAAATGGTCTGGATGACGTTTTTGGTTGTCATCTGGATGACAGTGTTGGTTCGCAGGTATATGCAAATAAAACATTACAAGAAGAAAGCATGAAGGCGGTGGATCAAACCGGAGGAGTAATTTTAATGGAAGGTAAAAATATAGGTACTGCGTATTATTTTTCTACTTCCTGTGGGGTTTTATCTAAACCTGAAGATATTTGGATAGGAGATATGGAACAGGAATTGGTGGATGTTTCTGCTGTGATAGAAAATGAAAACCTGCAGAAAGAAGGGGAGCTGATGAAAATGCTTCAAGAAACGGAAGGATTAGAACAGGAATACCCATATTTTCGATGGAGGGTAAAAATACCATATGAAATTCTGGAAAGCAGGGTAGGTGTAGGAAAGATAAAAAATATCAAGGTCTCTTTAAGAGGTGAAAGTGGTGTAGCTAAGGTATTAACCGTTGAAGGAGAAGAAGGAAAAATAAATTATATTAGTGAGTATGATATACGAAGTATATTGTCTCCGGAAGGATTGGAGCTAATAAAACAGGATAATGAAATAAATAAATCCATGAAACTTTTGCCAAGTGGATATTTTTATGGCATAATGGAGGAAGATGGGTATATGATTTATGGAGGCGGTTATGGACACGGAGCGGGCATGAGTCAGAATGGAGCGAATGAACTGGCAAAAGAGGGATGTTCCTACGTGGAGATATTAGAATATTATTTTGAAGGACAAAATCTGATGAAAATATACCGATAAGAGCCGAACGCAGCGAAAGCGTGCCTGCATTGTTTTGTTATTCTTGAATCACTTTAACATAAAGTATTATAGTTTCGCAATTGCCTAGGATAAACTAAATAAAAAAGGAAATGCCCAAACGATTCGAATCATGGATTTCGGCGAGGAGGAAAAAGCATGAAAAAGATAAAATGTTTTGATGAAATAGTTCAAAAAGTGAAAAACGACCATGTTACTGCGTTTGCTTCACAGGGGGCATTTTTTATTATTTTATCTTTTTTTCCTTTTGTTATGTTTTTGATGACACTCATCAGAATTTTGCCGGTGGAACAGGAATATGTAACGAAATATATCATTACACTTGCGCCGGAAAATCTAAGCGAATATATAAATAATATTATAAATGAATTATATACCAAAGCATCTTCTACAGTGCTTTCACTTTCTGTAGTTGCGGCAATCTGGTCATCCGGGCGAGGGGTGATGGCGATTTCAAATGGATTAAATAAGGTGTATGAAGTAAAAGAATCAAGGAATTATTTTTTAACACGGATATTTAGTAGTATCTATACGTTAGTTTTTGCTTTGGGATTGATATTGTCTTTATTGGTGCTGGTGTTTGGAAATAAGCTTTATCATATGATTGGTAGTAAGGCGGGATTTTTGGTTAAATTGATTGATTTTATTTTATCTTTCCGAAATGTGTTTGGTCTGGTGTTTTTTACACTTCTTTTTTTGATCATATATTGTGCCATACCAAATCGGAAATCAAAAATTCGAGATGAACTACCGGGTGCTTTCATGGCAGCAGTAAGCTGGATTACGATTTCGTATGTTTTTGGTATTTATGTAGATAAAATCAGTGATTTTTCATATATGTATGGAAGCCTGGCAGGAATCGTAATTGCTATGTTGTGGCTTTATTTTTGTATGATTATGGTTTTTGTTGGTGCTGAATTTAATTATGTATTAAATAAGTATGTTACTATTTCAGAAAATGAGAATTATAACTCGTGCCTAAAAAATCTTGACAAATGATATTTAAGGCTATATGATTATAGTGAGGAAATAAGGGATAGGAGAACTTACACCTATCCCTTATTTTAAAGTGTTTCTGGGAACCACAAGGATATAACTGTTTTACTTCGAACGTTAATATATTGGTTTCTAGATATAAATTCTGGTTTCAAGGCAGAAACCGAGATTTTACGTGGCTTGACAGTAAATGTCGGCTGTTACTTAAACAGTAAAAATTTACATTAAATAAAGAGGTAAGAAAGATGCAGTTATCTGATTTTTACTATGATTTACCGCCAGAACTGATTGCTCAGGATCCGGTTCAGGATAGAAGCAGTTCTAAATTGATGGTGTTAAATAAAGAGAATGGACAGATTGAGCATAGACATTTTAAAAATATTATAGAGCATCTGAACGAGGGAGACTGCCTTGTTATTAATAATACAAAGGTGATTCCGGCTCGTTTGATTGGAGAAAAAGAAGACACGAAGGCTCAGATTGAACTTCTATTATTAAAACGTAAAGAAGATGATATTTGGGAAACACTGGTAAAACCAGGAAAAAAAGCTCGTGTGGGAGCCAGGATTGTATTCGGAGATGGTTTGCTTGTTGGGGAAATCACTGATGTGCTGGAAGATGGAAATCGTTTGGTACATTTTGAATATAAGGGAATTTTTGAAGAGATTTTGGACCAGTTGGGTGAGATGCCATTACCACCCTATATTACTCATAAATTGGAAGATAAAGACAGATATCAGACAATTTATGCAAAGTATGATGGTTCAGCCGCTGCACCTACAGCTGGATTGCATTTTACGAATGAACTGTTGGAAGAAATAAAGAAAAAAGGAATTAAGATTGCTCAGGTTACGTTGCATGTTGGTCTTGGAACCTTTCGGCCTGTAAAAGTAGATAATATATTGGAACACCATATGCATTCGGAGTATTACTGCTTGTCGAAGGAAGATGCAGATATCATTAATCAAGCAAAAGAAAATCATAAGAGGGTGATTGCAGTAGGGACTACCAGTACCAGGACATTGGAAACCATTGGAGACGAAGACGGCAGGGTACGGGAGGCTTCAGGGTGGACAGATATTTTTATTTATCCGGGTTACACCTTTAAAGTGGTAGATGCTTTGATTACGAATTTCCATTTACCGGAGTCTACTTTATTGATGTTGGTTTCAGCATTGGCAGACAGGGAAATGATATTAAATGCTTATAACGAAGCGATTAAGAATCGATATCGCTTTTTTAGCTTCGGTGACGCAATGTTTATTCAATAGAAAATTTGGGAGGGCGCTTTGACTATGAATGATAAAAGACGAAATAAAAGAATGGACATGAATGTAATTCTAAAGATAAATAATTTATCCTTGGAAGACGAAAAAAGAGGATTAAATAATGTAGAGATTCATACTTTTAATATCTCAAGGGATGGAATGGGATTTACCTCTGAAGTTGAATTGCCGGAAGATGGTTTTTTTGATACGGATGTTGAGATTTGGACGAAGGAAACCTTCCATGCTATTATAAAGATTGTTCGTAAATCAAAGTTGGAACATGGTTGGGAATACGGATGTGTATTCTTAGGATTGGGAGAAATGGATGCCTATCGAATTGATGTATATCAGTTATCACTAGAAAATGGTGTGAATAAATAAGAAAAATATTACATATCTTTTGGCAGTATAGTTGTATAGTTTAGACTAAATTAGGAATTATAATAGGAAGGAAGGCGGTTAGAAGTTCTAGCCGCTTTCTTTTTTAAGGGCAAGAATCATAAATTATAGAAAAAAGTACATAGGAAAGGTTTGGTGAAAGCATGAGGACGGTATTCAAATATTTAAAGGAATATAAATGGCTCTTGATCATTGGTCCTTTTTTTAAGCTGGTAGAAGCAGTATTAGAGTTATTTTTACCATATTTTATGTCATTGGCAGTAGATAATGGGGTATTGATGAGGGATAAAAGTTATGTAATAAAGATGGGAGGTGTTATGTTTTGCACTGCTACAGTTGGTATTGTAAGTGCTTTGATTTGCCAATATACTGCCTCCATAGTATCCCAGGGATTTGGAACAAAACTAAGAAATGCAATGTTTGATAAGATTATGTCTTTTTCAAATGCGGAAATAGATGATTTTGGAACCACGTCTTTGATAAACCGACTGACTGCGGATGTAAATCAGTTACAAACGGCGGTTGCCATGTTGATACGTCTGGTAATAAGAGCACCATTTTTATGTGTTGGTGGTGTTGTTATGGCAGTAAATCTGGATGTTAAACTATCGGTAGTATTAATGGTGGTACTACCTATGTTTATTATTGTACTGGCGGTGACTATGATAAAGACGGTGCCTCTATATAAGAAGGTGCAGCAAAAACTGGATCAGATTGCTTTGGTAGTACGGGAAAATCTGGCTGGAGTACGGGTGATTCGTGCATTTTCAAAGGTATCCTACGAGGAAGAAAAATTTGAAAACAGCAATGAAGAATATGCAAAAACAGCGATTCGTGTAGGGAAAATTTCTTCGATTTTGAATCCTCTTACAAGTTTAATTATGAATTTTGCCATTTGTGCGATTTTATGGATTGGTGGAATAAGGGTAAATTCCGGATCTATGTCCGTGGGTTCCGTCATTGCTTTTATTAATTATGTCACTCAGATTCTGGCAGCATTAATCATCGTTTCGAATTTGGTGGTTCTTTATACAAAAGCCTTTGCATCTTTAGGACGAGTGACAAAGGTTTTAAACACGGAAGTAAGTATAAAAGAAGGAGAAGGAATAAAAGAAATAGATAGTAACTATGCAGTTGAATTTGAGGATGTTACCTTTTATTACGAAGGAACCAAAGAACCTGCACTTACCAATATTAATTTAAAGGTAAAAAAAGGTGAAACAGTTGGTATTATTGGTGGTACCGGTGCCGGAAAATCTACATTGGTACAACTTATTCCACGGTTTTATGATGTTACATCCGGTAAAGTAAAAGTAAATGGTCTGAATGTGAAAGAATACAAAGGAAAAGAATTAATTCATTTGATTGGAATGGTTCCTCAAAAATCCGTTTTGTTTACAGGCAGTATATTGGAAAATCTTCGATGGGGTGACTTAGAGGCAAAGGAAGAACAGGTAAAGAAGGCTGCAAAAATTGCCCAGGCTAGCGAATTTATCGAAAAGATGCCGGAAAAATATAATACAATGCTCACCCAAGGGGGAACCAACGTATCTGGTGGGCAACGTCAGAGATTAACCATTGCCAGAGCGTTGGTAAAAGAACCAGATATTTTAATATTGGATGATAGTTTTAATGCCCTGGATTATGTAACAGATGTAAATTTGAGAAAGGGGTTGCATGAGAATTTAAAGAATTTAACCACTTTTATCATTTCTCAAAGGGCGAGTACCATTAAAAATTCTGATCAGATTGTCGTTCTTCATGATGGTGAAATGGTAGGAATTGGAAAACATGACGAGCTAATAAAAAATTGTGAGGTTTATCGTGAAATCTGCTTCTCACAAGAACGAAAGGAAGGAGGGGAAGCGTAATGGTAAATAAGAAAAGTACGACATTAAAACGCATTTGGGGATATATAGGTAAGTACAAGGCATTATTAGTGTTTGTTTTTATTTGTGCCATTGTTGGTAATTCCCTTGCTATGTTAGCTCCTCTTATGGTAGGAAATGGAATTGACAAGATGCTTGGGGAGAGTCAGGTTGATTTTACGCTGCTTCGCAGCATTATTATAAAATTAATTATGATTTATTTTATAAGTGCGTTGTTCCAATGGTTGTTATCTGTGGTAAGTACCAAGGTTGCAAATGAAATTGTAAAAGATATTAGAAAAGATGCTTTTCATAAATTAAACAAACTTCCATTGAGGTATTACGATAACAGTTCCAGAGGGGATGTTATCAGTAGATTAACCAATGATGTTGAGGCAATTTCAGAAGGTTTGTTTCAGGGAACGACACAAATTATGTCGGGGATTATTATTATCATAGGATGTTTTGTTTTTATGTTAACGATTAGTGTAAGAATTACCTGTATTATTGTTTTGCTGGTTCCTGTTTGTTATGCAATTGCAGCTACCATTGCCAAAAAAAGTGCTACCATGTTTCAAAAGCGCTCCCAGTCCATTGGACAATTAAATGGATACGCAGAGGAAATGATATCAAATATTAAGGTAGTTAAGGCATTTGGGTATGAGGATATGGCGAAGGAAAATTTCTCAAAGATGAACGAACAGCTTTATGTTTATGGACAAAAAGCCCAGTGGTATTCCTCTTTAACTAATCCTACCACCCGGTATGTAAATAATCTTGGATATGTGGCAGTTACTGTAATAGGTGGATTTCTGGCACTTTCCGGTGGGTTAAGTGTTGGTAATATTTCAAGTTTTTTAACCTATTCCAATCAATTTGCAAAACCAATTAATGAGATTACCAGCATTATGACCCAGCTGCAGGAGGCTCTGGCATCTGCGAAAAGAGTATTTCAGTTGATTGATGAAGAGGAAGAAAGCGACGACAGTCAAATGAAAACCTTAGAGAAAGAGATAAAGGGAGAGGTTGTTTTTGAACATGTGGACTTTTCTTATCGCGAAGGCGTGGAATTAATAAAGGATTTGAATTTAAAGGTAAGTCCGGGAAACATGGTAGCCATTGTTGGTCCTACCGGTGCCGGAAAATCAACCTTGGTGAATTTATTAATGAGATTTTATGATGTAAACCAGGGTGCTATATACATTGATGGAACGGATATCCGGGAAATAAAAAGAGATGATTTAAGAAGCAGATTTGGTATGGTGTTACAGGAAAGCTGGCTGTTTAAGGGGACGGTAGAAGAAAACATTGGCTATGGTTCTAAGGAAGTATCCATGGAACAAATTATGGATGCTGCGAAAAAAGCTCATGCCCATAGCTTTATTAAACGTCTAAAAGATGGATATGATACCATGATAGAAGAAGATGCAGGGAATATTTCACAAGGTCAGAAGCAGCTTCTTACCATAGCAAGAGCTATGCTGCTTGATCCACCGATTTTAATTTTGGATGAGGCTACCAGTAGTATTGATACAAGAACAGAGTTAAAAATTCAAAAAGCCTTTCATGCTATGATGCAGGGACGTACCAGTTTTGTGATTGCCCACCGTTTATCTACCATAGAAGAGGCTGATGTGATATTGGTTATGAAAGATGGTAATATTATTGAACAAGGAACTCATACTGAATTGTTAAAGAAAAAAGGATTTTATCATACCCTTTATCATAGTCAGTTTGCGAAAGAAAAATAGTAACTGCTCATACAATAATTTAATATTTGCAATTAGGTTATGATGAATAAATTTGTAACAAAATTGTAATAAATTCTTGACAACCTGTAATATGTCTGTTATATTAATGTTCGTAATAAAATTGTAACATTTATTAACATAATTGTTATAAAGAAATACAGGGAGAGTTTTTATGAGTCAGATTACAAATGAGAAAAAGAATAAATTCATAATCACAGGTGCTTTTGTATCGGTATTATCACTTTCCATTTTAAGTGCCAACCTAAACTCAGAGGATGTTTGTAAGGCAAAAGCCATGAGTGGAATTATTGCGAAGGCAGATATATTAACTCAGGCAGATATCAGAAGTGAAGAATTGTTATCTTTGGAAGAACATTCTGTGGCATTGTCTTTGGCAGTACCAAAAAGTATCTATGATGGTAAGATTTTAGTAAATCTTTCGGACATGGAAATTTTAAATATTCGAATGGATGCTGATGAAGAAAGCGAAATCGTAGGTAAGATTTATGGAATGTCATATGGTGACCTTGTAGAAAGTAGTGGGGAATGGACGAAGATTACTTCCGGCGAAGTAACAGGTTTTGTAAAGACCGAATATATTCTGACCGGAATTGCAGCAGAGGAGAAAGCAATTTCCTACGGAAAGGAAATTACCAAGACTGCCATTACCAAGGCAGAATATGATCAGATGCTTGAAGATTATGCTAAGGCACAAGAAGAGAAAAGGGCGGCCGAACAGGCGAAAGCGGCTCAGGCTGTAACAGTGAATCAGACACAGCAGGCACAAACAACACAAACGACCACAGTGGTTGAAAACACTGTAAATAATGCTGCTACTTATGATGATGAATATTTGTTGGCTTGTTTGATTGAGATGGAAGCAGGCGGGGAATGTTACGAAGGTAAATTAGCAGTTGGTGCAGTTGTGGTAAATCGTAGAAACAGTGGTGCATTTGGTAGTACCATTTATGATGTTATTTATGCGAAGGGACAGTTCCCGGGAGCACATAATGGATTATTAGATAAAAGACTTGCAAAAGGACCAAGCGATAGTTGTCGTCAGGCAGCGAGAGATGCACTGTCAGGTGTAAATAACATTGGAAACTTAGTTTGTTTTAATAATGTTCGTTATGCGAATTATTCTAAATATAAAGAATACATGATAATTGGAAATCATATATTTTATCGCTAAAAAAGAAATGGGAATGCCGGATAAGAAGGTATTCCCGTTTTTTAAATAGGAATGCTTTTTTTTAACTTTATATGTGGTATGATATACCAAAAGGTGCATGTGCTATGAGGGAGAAAAATAAAACAGATTTTTTATTTGGAAGGAGTGAAAAAAGTGGATCATTTAAACCATTACATTATCAATTTGGTAATAGAAATCACACTTTTCGTCGTGGGTTTAATGTTATTTAAAAAATGGGCTACGGCTAACAGGAAGAAACATCAGGAATATGATGAATTGATAATAAAAAGGGCGGTTTCAGAAGTGATACCCGGAGCAGAATTTTTTCGGGAACTTTGTATGGAACCCAGTGTTTTAAATGGATTTGGAATTATACCATATTATGATGAGTATAGAGGAAAAGGAATGATACGTTATAAAATGGGAGAAAAAAATTATGTATTTTCCAATATTCATCTTCTAAGAGCAAGCTCAAGCCAAAATGGAGGTAAAAACTACCGGACGATTTATGAAGGGCAGGCTTATACTGCACATTATAAGACATCTTTACCTGGCCGTGTTAGAATTATCACAACGAAAAGATTTTTAAATAATGAAGTAAATGTAGGTTATCCCTCAAAGAGAAAAGGTGAAACGAAAATAGAAACAGAGAATATTCAGTTTAATGACAATTTCGATGTGTTTGCTACGGATGAGCAGTCGGCTTTTTTTGTTCTTAATCCGGTAGTAATGGAACAACTTCTTGAGATGAAACAACGGTTTGAAGAAGTGGGTGTATTTGTTGGTGGTGAAACTATGGCAATTACATTGAAAACGAACAATTTTCTGTTTCCGGAAGGCAACTACAATGAACAACAAGCACTCATTACTTTAGAAAATACCAAGGATGAGGTACGAAGCATGTTAAGAATGACAGAATTATTGGAAGACACAATAAACGGTAGCATTGAAAATAATTTTACAGTCCGAAGTTAAAATAAGAAGGGGTTGAAAGAAAAAATAAAAGGAAAGGATAAGTGCCAATTGCCCATGCTTTCAACCTAATTAACTTGGGTAGTTTTACAGGAAGACTTAAGAATGGCACAGGTGTATATATGAAGATTTTAGGAATTGGTTTTATTGTAGTATTGGTTATTATGGTATTTTGGTGTATTTCTACCAGAAACAGAATTAAAATGATGGAAGTGAAGGTGGATGAGGCAAAGTCTGGAATTGATATTGCCTTAATTAAAAGGTATGATATTTTGACAGAATCTTTAAATGTAGCCAAAGGCTATGCTGCTCATGAAAAGCAGCTGATGCTACAGCTAATCGAGGCTCGTTCCGGAATGAGTATTCAGCAGACTCAGGAAGTAATAAAAAATCAGGAAAGAGTGTTAGAAAATTTAAAAATAGTGGCAGAAGCATATCCTGAATTATATTCCAATCAGTTATTCAAAGAACTTCAGGAACAGATTGCTGTTACAAACGAGCACATCAGTGCAGCAAAACGTACATTGAATTCCAATGTTGCAATGTATAATCAAACCATTGTTTCATTTCCGGCCAGCATTATTGCAGGGTTCCTTGGCAGTAAAAGTATAGAATTTTTTAAGGAAACGGATGACAAAAAGAAACAGGATGTACATATGACGTTTTAACGTAAAAATAAAACCTTATCTTTCTGTACATAGTTGAAAAAATTAATTATGAATATAGTTGAAAAACAATATTAATATATAAGCCATTGGAAAATGTTTATTTATGGAAGCATAGATACAATTTCCGGTGGCTTATGTGCTAATAATAATTTTATTGATATTTTTAATAAATTTATTAATACGAGATATGTAATTTAATGAAGAATAGTAACAAATCATCTTGTGTAAAAAATTTGCCAGACCTTGACAGGATTTTTAAGATATGCTACTTTAGAGTGTGAGACAGTTTAACTGTAAGAAGGAGGAATGAACCATGGCAGCACCTTATAATCATAAGGCAATAGAAGCAAAATGGAGAAAACGTTGGGAAGAAAATCCCGTAAATGTTGATGATGGAAAGAAACCGAAATATTATTGTTTAGATATGTTTCCATATCCATCCGGAAGTGGTCTTCATGTAGGACACTGGAGAGGATATGTTATCAGTGATGTCTGGAGTCGCTATAAGTTACTTCAAGGTCATTATATTATTCATCCTATGGGATGGGATGCTTTTGGATTACCGGCAGAAAATTATGCAATTAAGATGGGAACCCATCCTAAAATTTCTACAGCAGAAAACATTAAGAACATTAAAAAGCAGATTAATGAAATTGCAGCCATTTATGACTGGGATATGGAAGTAAATACTACAGATCCTGAATTTTATAAATGGACACAATGGATTTTTGTTAAGATGTTCAAGGCCGGATTAGCATATGAAAAGCAGATGCCGATTAACTGGTGTCCATCTTGTAAGACCGGTCTTGCCAACGAAGAAGTAGTAAATGGGGAATGTGAACGTTGTGGTTCGCCGGTTACGAAGAAGAATCTTAGACAATGGATGCTTAAAATTACAAAATATGCTGACCGTTTGTTAGATGATCTGGACAAGTTAGAATGGCCGGAAAAAGTGAAAAAGATGCAGACAGACTGGATTGGTAAATCCTATGGTGCAGAGGTTAACTTTAAGGTAGACGGAAGAGAAGAGGAAATTACAGTTTATACTACAAGACCGGATACATTACATGGTGCTACCTTTATGGTACTTGCTCCGGAACATACTCTTGCCTCTTCGTTAGCTACAGAAGAAACAAAAGAAGCTGTAGAAAAGTATATTTTTGATTCTTCTATGAGAAGCAATGTTGACCGTATGCAGGACAAAGAAAAGACTGGTGTATTTACAGGAAGTTACGCTATTAATCCATTGAACGGGGCAAAAGTACCAATTTGGTTATCCGATTACGTATTAGCAGATTATGGTACCGGAGCGATTATGTGTGTTCCTGCTCACGATGACCGTGACTTTGAATTTGCAAAGAAATTTAATCTGCCAATCATCCAGGTTATTGCCAAGGATGGTAAAGAAATTGAAAATATGCAGGAAGCATATACCGAAGCAGCTGGTACGATGATTAATTCCGGTGAATGGAACGGAATGGAATCTTCTGTATTGAAAAAAGAAGCTCCTGCCATGATTGAAGCGAAAGGTTTCGGAAAGAAAACCACAAATTATAAATTGCGCGACTGGGTATTCAGCAGACAACGTTATTGGGGTGAACCAATTCCAATCGTTCATTGTGAATGCTGTGGTGCAGTTCCTGTACCGGAAGAAGAACTTCCTTTATTATTACCAGAGGTAGAAAGCTATCAGCCGACAGGTACCGGAGAATCTCCACTTGCAGACATTACAGAATGGGTAAATACGACTTGTCCAAACTGTGGAAAGCCTGCAAAG
>JAFPAZ010000080.1 GCA_017390645.1 Lachnospiraceae bacterium | reverse complement strand
GATATATTTCGCTGTTTTTTCAAGGGAATTCTTATATTCTTCATCAGAAGAATTAGGGAATACCACTAATTCCGGAATATCGGCTGGTCTGGTGAAATCGCAGCTGGCAATATATTCATCCCAGTTTTCCAGTTTCCAGGTATCACGATCTGAATTTCTCTTAATCATACGCTGACGACAAACTTCAGGGTCTGTCTCTACCCAGATAAGAACTAATTCAGCACCTTTTCCTGCTAAAGTTTTACGTAAGTTTGCCATCCATTCCAAATCACGGATTTCTTCGGTGAATGGGGCATTGATTAATACCATATTCGCGTAATCCAAAGCTTCAAAAGCTAAGTCTAGAATAACATTATATTCATAATCACGAATGTTCTCTTGGAAGAAGTCAGAACTACGATTATATTCTTCCCCTGCTACAACGAAAATCTGCTTGGAAAGTCCAATCAAAGTGTCTTTATCTAAGTATACGATATTCTTTAATGCTTTTGATAGTTCTTTTGAAATAAATGTTTTTCCACAAGCTGGTGGAGAAGTTACAAGGATTAATTTTTTCATTGGTTTTCACTCCATTATCTATATTTTTTATCATTATTTATTTAAAGATATAGTACATTACAATTATACAACATGAAAAAAAATAGTCAACAATTAATTCGCAAAAATATTGACAAAAAAACAGAAATTGTTACTGATTCTGTTTGTTTGTTGCAAAATTAAAAAATGAATAATTTATGAACAAATATGAAACAAAAAACACCGCAAAAAAGAACAAAATATGAAATTCTGCAGTTCACGCAATTTTTTTTACGTTTCACACCTTTTTGATTGAAAAAAATTTTGGAATCAGTTATAGTAAACACAAGTTAAGGGACAGAAAAAATTCAACTCATGAAAGTTTTCACCGACGGACATGACCGAAGGGGCTGTATGGTTTCACCGCCTACAGGTTTGAATTTTTAATAATATATATTTGCTCCAAGAAAATTTTTTTATATGAATAATAGTTAGTAGCTGATTAGAATCTCTAATCAGCTACTTGTAGTTTTAGGGCTTTTAAGGTAAAATCGAAAATAGAATGAAACCAATGGGGATAAAATAAAAAAATAAAACCAAAGAAAATGATGCAAAACGAATCAGTGAAGCAAAAGAGCAGATGCGGGAGGATGAAAATGGCCAGGAATTTAACTTTATTAACAGATTTATATCAACTTACCATGATGCAGGGATATTTTTGTAATCAGAAGAATGAAACAGTGGTGTTTGATTTGTTTTACCGGAAGAATCCTTCTAACGGCGGTTATGCCATAGCGGCGGGATTGGAACAGGCAATTACCTATATAAAGGAACTTTCATTTACTTATGATGATGTGGAGTATCTTCGGGAACTTGGAATATTTAGTGAAGAGTTTTTAGAGTATTTAATGGGATTTCATTTTACCGGGGATATTTACGCGGTGGAAGAAGGAACGGTAGTATTTCCAAGGGAACCATTGATGAAAGTGGTAGCACCGGTTATGGAGGCGCAGTTAGTGGAAACCGCCCTGCTAAATATCATCAATCATCAGAGTCTCATTGCTACCAAGGCATCCAGGGTTTGTTTTGCGGCAAAGGATGCGGTGGTGATGGAATTTGGCTTAAGAAGAGCCCAGGGACCGGATGCCGGTATTTATGGAGCCAGGGCAGCGGTGATTGGAGGATTGAATGGTACGTCCAATGTGCTGGCCGGCAAGATGTTTGATTTACCGGTAATGGGAACCCATGCCCATAGCTGGATTATGAGCTTTAAAGACGAATACACCGCTTTTTTGGAATATGCCAATAAATATCCACAAAACTGTATTTTATTGGTAGATACCTATGACACCTTAAAATCAGGAGTCCCAAATGCTATCCGTGTGTTCCGGGAGAAAAAAGAGCAAGGGGTAACCTTTGGTCAGTATGGCATCCGTCTAGATAGTGGAGATTTGGCTTATCTTTCCAAGAAAGCGAGAAAGATGCTGGATGAGGCAGGTTTCGAGGATGCGGTGATTTGTGCTTCTAGTGATTTGGATGAATATTTAATTGACAGTTTAAATATGCAGGGGGCAAGAATTGATTCCTGGGGAGTGGGAACCAATCTGATTACCTCTAAGGATTGTCCGGCCTTTGGTGGTGTATATAAATTGGCGGCCATTCTTAAGGAAGACGGGACAGTGGAAAATAAGATAAAAGTATCTGAAAATCCGGCGAAAATCACAAATCCGGGAAATAAGACGGTATTTCGTTTTTACGATAAAGAATCCGGAAAAATTAAGGCAGATCTGATTGCCTTGGCTAAGGAAACTTATGATCCCACAAAGGACATTGAAATTTTTGATCCGGTGGACACCTGGAAAAGAAGCACTTTAAAAGGTGGAACTTATGAAGTGCGAGAATTGTTGGTTCCTGTTTTTAAGAAGGGACAGTGTGTTTATAAGAGTCCTTCTGTTATTAAAATGCGGGAAAAGTGTAAAAAAGAATTAGATACTTTATGGGAGGAGAGCAGACGTCTTGTGAATCCTCAGGAAGTTTATGTGGATTTGTCCCTTCCTTTATTTGAATTAAAAAATAAATTATTGGAACAAAGAAGCAGTAAGGATAAGAAATAAAAAGAGGGAAGTGAGTAGGAGAATGAAAATCATTCATTGTGCAGATGCACATTTAGGTTCGGATATCCGTTCTTTGGGGCATTTAGGTGGAAAACGGAAGATGGAAATCAGGGAATCCTTTTATAAG
The DNA here is from genome assembly GCA_017390645.1 of Lachnospiraceae bacterium. The sequence continues at coordinate 2,526 of JAFPAZ010000080.1, read as the reverse complement.
ATTCTTGCACTTTGCGAGGAAGAAAAGGCGGACATACTTTTCATTTCCGGTGATTTGTTTGATCAGCCAACTCCGGATAAGGACTTGGTTCAGCAGGTAATTGAGCAGATGGAGAAAATACCTGAAACCAGAATTTTTATTGCACCGGGAAATCATGATTATATTTGCCTGGATTCTTGCTACATGACGGCAAAGTGGCCGGAGAATGTTACTATTTTTAAGGGGGCATATGAATGTGTTGCCATTGAAGAATTACAGGTAAATGTGTTTGGGGCAGCATTTCAGGGGGTGAATCAGGAGATTCCATTGCTAAAGAAGAAGGAAGAAGCCATTGGCTATGTGAAAAATGATTATTTGAATCTTGGAGTTTTGCATGGAGATCTGGTGTCCTCTGTTACAGGCAGTAACTATAATCCTATTACCGTAAAGCAGATAGAAAATTCAGGTCTTGATTATCTGGCCTTGGGACATATACATCTTCGCAGCGAGGTAAAAAAGGCCGGAAATACTTATTATAGCTATTGTGGAAATCATGATGGCAGAGGGTTTGATGAATTAGGAGAAAAGGGAGTCTATGTAGGAGAAATTAAAAAAAATTCCTTTTATGAATTAGAACCGGATTTTTCTTTCCGGAAAGTGGGGAACCGTAAATATTTAGAAGTAAAGTTTGAACCTGGAAAACAAATGAAAGAAGAAGTTGTCAGTGAAGAGGAAATTGCAAAAGCTCTTCAGAAGGAATTGGAAACATTGGATTTTGAAAACTGGCGAGAGAATCTTTATAAAGTAGTATTTACCGGAGATATGCCGGAAAATGTGGTATTAAATCCGGAAGGAATCAAAAGCTGGCTTTCAGAAGTGTTTTTTCTAAAAATAAAGGATAAGACAAGAATTGCAGTGGATTATGATCAGGTGGCAAAACAGCGTACCTTAAAAGGTATGTTTGTGGCGAAAATGCGAAAAGCCATAATGGAAGCGGAAAGTAAGGGAGACACGAAGAAACAATCTGTTTTAGAGGAGGCCTTATCCATTGGATTAAAAGCGTTTTACACGGAGGTTGGTTATGATGTGGATCAATAAAATAATCATAAAATCTTTTGGTGGGCTAAAGAACGTTAGTCTGGAATTAGAACCGGGTTTTACAAACCTTGTTTGGGAAAATGAGGCAGGAAAATCTACCATCATGGCATTTATTAAGATGATGTTTTATGGTAAAGTTCCCGGAGGCAATGACATCAGTAAAAACCTTCGAAAAAAATATCTTCCGTGGGATGAAAGTAAGATGGAGGGAGCCATAGAATTTCAAGTGGGGGATTCTTCTTACCGGTTAGAGAAGTCGTTTGGAAAGACCGCTGCCGGGGATAAGGTTCATTTGATTCATTTAAATAGTGGGGAAGAGATTAAGGTTTCTAAAGACGTGGAACTTGGACAGCAATTTCTGGACATGGATTTAGGGGCCTTTGAAAAAACTATTTTTATACAAAATACTGGAATGATTTCCGGAAGTGGCGACAAGGACTCTGTGGCAGAGAAGATATCAAACCTTTCCAATGGCATGGAGGAAGAAGTCTCCATGGAACTGGTGCTCAAACGTCTTTTAACAGCGAAAGAGGAACTGATTTCGAAAAGTGAAAAAACCGGAGAACTGATTCGTAGAAAAGAAAAGGTTGAGGAGCTTTTAAAGGAGAGAAACCATCTTCTGGCGAAAGAAGAGGAACAAAAGGAAATTACGGCTTCCATAGAGGAGAAAAAACAAAAATCCCGGGAAAAAGCAGAAGAAATCCGAAGGATAAAAGAAATATTAGAACTTCAAAAAAACAAAGAATTATTGCAATATAGTGAAGAAGAAGAGACTGCCATAAAAAATAAAGAAGTGTACTATAAGGAAAATCTTTTTGTTACCCAAGAGCATAAAGAACGCTGCCAGACATTAAAGGAGTGGATTGCCAAAGAAGAGGCAATTATGGAAACTCAAGTAAAAAATCTTCAGGAATTAAAAGAGCAGCAAGAGGAAAAAATAAAAAGAAAGAATGAAATGCAAATGGATTTTGACCCGGAGGGGGAAGAAAGAAAAAACAAAGAAATGCAGCAGCAAAGGCAACGTCTTGCGGAAATCAAAGAAGAAGAAACCTCTCTTTTGGAACAGGAAAAACAGTTGGATTATGAATCTTTGTTGATGGAAGAACATCCTGAGCCGGGAACATTATCAGGTTCTAAGAAGGCTCTTGAGGATGGAAAAACTCTTGGGATGAATAAAAATATTGAATTGGGAAACTATTCTGAATTGGAAGAATTGCGGGGGAAGGCAGAGCGTAGAAAAAAAGATAGGGAGAATATGGTTTCGAATAAGAAAAAATGTATGATTCTTTCGGCAGTTTTATTGCTATTTGGTGGCATATTGCTGGCAGTTTCATTGGTGCCGGGACTTATTGTGCTTGTGTTCTCTGCACTTGCATTTTTCTTTGGTAGTAACTTAGGGACCCGAATTCGTAATCTGGAGACAGAACTTAAAACATTTGAGGATGAAAT
>JAFPAZ010000079.1 GCA_017390645.1 Lachnospiraceae bacterium | reverse complement strand
GATGCTGCATATAAGAGGGTATTAAAATCCCTTGGTTCTTCCCTTGTAATCTCTGTGTCCATTGCTGTCATCAGCTTTTTGATTAGTGATTTTACCTTTCCGTTTTTTACAGAAAATGCTGAAATTATCAAGCTCGGACATAAGATACTGGCAGTGGGAATCGTGCTGGAAATCGGGCGTACCGCAAATCTGGTGATCATACAGAGTATGCGGGCGGCAGGAGACATTAAATTTCCAACCTATTTGGGCATGGGTTCCATGTGGTTCGTGTCCGTGTTGTTTAGCTTTCTCTTAGGGAAAGTTTGCGGCCTTGGCTTGGTAGGGGTATGGATTGCCATGGCCATGGACGAATGTTTAAGAGGCATTATTGTGTATGTTCGCTGGTTGCGAGGTGGCTGGCGCGGAAAATCTGTTGTAGATAAAAAAGAGTAAATTTACCTTGACAGAAATCTGAATACATAGTATATTTTGAATATCAAACAGATTCATTATTTTAAAGGAGATTAAATTATGTTAGAAAAATTAAAAGAAATTGTCGCTGAACGTTTAAGCGTAGATGCAGAAGAAGTAGAATTAAACACTTCTTTCAAGGATGATTTAGGAGCTGATTCATTAGATTTGTTCGAATTAGTAATGGCTTTAGAAGACGAATTTGATGTAGAAATTCCAGCAGATGATTTAGCTGACATCAATACTGTAAATGATGTAGTAGAGTACTTAAAGGCGAAAGGTGTAGAAGCCTAAGATAAAATATCCGGAGCTTTCGTATGGAATACTCCGGATATTTCTTTCTTGAAAATTACTTTGATTATCAAAATAATTTTCAAGTAATGTAGTTGCAAGGGAAATTGATATGAAATTCTAGGTGCGGCTGATCTGTTTGTGAGCGTTTTTATTATTTTTATGTTTGAAATGTAATACAGTGTTCCTGTTGGGGTGTGAATAGGTATAATAGAGTAATGATTGTTCCTGTTGGGGTGTGAATAGGTATAATAGAGTAATGATTGATACTGTTCCACTGTGAACAGTAACTAACGAATGATTTTTGTATCAGATTGTAAAGATTTTGTTTTACTTTATAGTAGAAGATATGTTATGATAAAAGAAGTTTATGTCATTGCTGGTTGATGTTTTTTTGACTGGTTGTGAATAGTGATAAGAAGTTTATTTATGGAGGATGAATATGGGAAAGATAGCATTTATGTTTCCGGGACAAGGTGCCCAGTGTGTAGGAATGGCAAAGGAATTTTATGATACTTTTGAAGATAGTAAGGAAATTTTTGATAAAGCAAATGAAGTATTAGATTTCGATTTGCTACATATCTGTTTTGAAGAAAATGAAGACATTCATATCACAGAATTTACACAACCGGCATTAGTAACTGCTTGTGTTGCGATTTTAAAGCAGGTAGAAAAATCAGGAGTAAAGCCGGATGTTTGTGCCGGATTAAGTCTTGGTGAATATGCAGCATTGGTTGCTTCCGGCGCTATGTCAGCAGAAGATGCCATCAGAGTGGTAAGAGAAAGAGGAAAGTTAATGCAGGGAACGGTTCCTGCAGGAGAAGGTGCCATGTCAGCAGTTTTGGCTATGGAAAAAGAAAAAATCGAAGAAGTACTTGCTGGAATTGATGGAGAAGTTTCTATTGCAAATTATAATTGCCCGGGACAGATTGTTATTACAGGAGAAACCGGAGCAGTTGCAAAAGCAGGAGAAGCACTTTCGGCAGCAGGTGCCAAGAGAGTAGTACCACTTAAGGTCAGCGGTCCGTTCCATTCTCCATTGTTAAAGCCGGCAGGGGATAAGTTATTAGAAGTGTTGAAGGATGTACAGTTGGAAGAAATTAAGGTTCCATACATTGCAAATGCTACCGCAGATTATGTAACCAAAAAAGAAGAAATTAAAGATTTGTTAGGTATCCAGGTATATTCTTCCGTAAAGATGCAGCAAACTATTGAAAAAATGATTGCAGACGGAGTAGATACTTTCGTTGAAATCGGACCATCCAAGACCATCGCAGGTTTTATTAAGAAGGTAGACAGAAGCGTAACCGTGATTAACATTGAAAAAGTTGAGGATCTAGATAAGTTAAAAGAAATCGCAGGAAATTAAGCCGGAAGGTTTTGTATATAATCCATGGATTGTGATTTAACAGGTCTTGTGTAAGGATATATAATTTCTGGATTATGATTTAACAGGTCTTGTGTAAGGATATATAATTTCTGGATTGTGATTTGACAGGTCTTGTGTAAGGATGCATAATTCAGAGAATGATATTGGAGTTAGATTTTCGAAGTGGAGGAAGATGATGTTAAAGGATAAAGTAGCAGTAATTACAGGTGCAAGCCGCGGAATTGGTGCAGAAATCGCAAGAACTTTTGCAAAATACGGTGCAAAAGTGGTAATAAATTATAATGGATCAAAAGAAAAAGCAGAAGAAGTAGTAGCAGAAATTAAAGCTGCCGGTGGAGAAGCCGTTGCAATCCAGAAAAACGTGGCAGATTTTGAAGAAGCAAAAGAATTAATGGACGAGGCAGTAAAAACGTTTGGACGTTTGGATATTTTGGTGAATAATGCAGGAATTACAAAAGATACCCTGCTTATGGGCATGAAAGAGGAAGATTTCGATAAAGTAATTGATGTAAACTTAAAAGGTACGTTTAACGGAATGAAGCATGCTTCTAAGATTATGATGAAACAAAGAAGCGGAAGAATTATAAATATGTCCTCAGTAGTAGGAGTTCAAGGAAATGCAGGACAAGTTAATTATGCGGCATCAAAAGCTGGTATCATTGGTATGACCAAGTCTTTGGCAAAAGAAATTGCAGCCCGTAACGTTACTGTAAATGCCATTGCTCCGGGATTTATTAAGACAGAAATGACGGATGTATTGTCTGACACTGTAAAAGAACAGATTTTATCTACGATTCCACTGAAAAAGATGGGCGAAACCAAAGATATTGCAGAATGTGCAGCTTTCCTGGCATCCGACCATGCCGGATATATTACAGGTCAGGTTATTAATGTAAATGGAGGTATGATTTAATGAGAAGAGTAGTAGTAACAGGTTTAGGAGCAGTAACAGCCATTGGTACCACAGTGGATACTTTTTGGGAAAATGTAAAAAAAGGAACTTGTGGAATTAAATTAATTGATAAATTCGATACGACAGATTATAAGGCTAAGGTAGCTGGTACGATTGATGACTTTGATCCGAAAGAATATATGGATCCCAAAACTGCAAAGAGAATGGCAGAATTTTGTCAGTTTGCAGTTGCAGCTACAAAACAGGCCATTGATGATTCCGGTTTAGATTTAGAAAAAGAAGATATGACACGTTTTGGTGCTGCGATTGGTTCCGGTATTGGTGCTTTGGGAGTTATGGAAAGAGAAGACAAGAAATTGTTAGAAAAAGGACCAAACAGAGTATCTCCAATGACCATTCCAACCATGATTTCAAACATGGCAGCCGGTAATGTTGCCATTCAGTTTGGTTTACAGGGTAAGAATATTAATGTAGTAACTGCCTGTGCAACCGGTGCACATTCCATTGGTGAAGCTTTCCGTTCCATTCAGTGTAATGAAGCAGATATTATGGCAGCCGGTGGTGCGGAAGCAGCCATAACAGAACTTGGTGTGGCAGGTTTTGCAGCATTAACTGCACTTTCTTCTTCTGAAGATCCAAAGAGAGCATCCATTCCTTTTGATAAAGAAAGAAACGGATTTGTTATGGGCGAAGGTGCCGGCGTGGTTATTTTAGAAGAATTAGAACACGCTAAGGCAAGAGGAGCAAAGATTTTAGCAGAAGTAGTGGGATACGGTGCTACTTGCGATGCTTACCACATCACTTCACCGGCTCCGGATGGAAACGGTGCAGCCAGAGCTATGACTTTTGCTATCAATGAAGCGGGAATTAAACCGGAACAGGTAGATTATATCAATGCCCATGGAACCAGCACACATCATAATGATTTATTTGAAACCATGGCAATTAAGAAGAGCTTTGGAGATCATGCATATAAATTAAATATAAATTCTACCAAATCCATGATTGGACATGCTTTAGGTGCAGCCGGAGCCATTGAATTTATTGTCTGTGTAAAATCCGTTATGGAAAACTTTATCCATGCTACGGTAGGGTATCAGGTTCCAGATGAAGAGTGTGATTTGAATTATACAAAAGAAGCGGTAGAAAAAGAAGTAAATTACGCATTAAGTAATTCTCTAGGTTTCGGTGGTCACAATGCCAGCTTATTGATTAAGAAATATACGGAGGAATAAAAAATGCTAGATATTAAGGAAATAATGGACAGAATTCCTCATCGTTCTCCGTTTTTACTAATCGACCGTATCGAGGAAATGGAAGTGGGAAAAAGCGCTGTAGGTAGAAAATGTGTTTCTTATAATGAACCATATTTTGCAGGACATTTCCCAAAGGAACCGGTGATGCCGGGAGTATTAATTATTGAAGCTTTGGCACAAGTAGGTTGTGTCTGCGTTTTGTCTGATGAAAAATTTGCCGGAAAGACAGCATACTTCGGTGGAATTAATAAGGCAAGATTTAGAGGAAAAGTAGTTCCTGGAGATGTATTAACATTAAAAATCGAAGTAGTAAAGGCAAAAGGACCGATTGGAATTTGTGAAGCAAAGGCTTATGTGGAAGACAAATTGGTTGTAGAAGCAGAACTTACAGTAGCCATTGCGTAAGAATTTGCCTTCAGAAACCATTTTGTTGCCAGGTGCGTTAGAACCTTAATCGAAATGGTTTTGGCAGAAGTCGAAGAATTTGTTTTTTGACTAGGAGGAAAAGTATGAAACCTTTGGTAATAGGCGACTTGGTCGCAAAAATTCCAATTATTCAAGGTGGAATGGGTGTCGGCATTTCTGCTTGTAATCTGGCAGGGGCCGTAGCCTTAGAAGGCGGAATCGGAGTCATTTCTGCGGCACAGCTTGGATATTTGGAAGAAGATTATGATGAGAATGCGGAACGGGCCAATCTTCGTGCCATTGGGAAACATGTAAGGAAGGCTAAGGAGATTG
>JAFPAZ010000078.1 GCA_017390645.1 Lachnospiraceae bacterium | reverse complement strand
TTAGATATTTCCCAAACCATCGTTCAGGGATTTTTCAATATGATGATGATTGTAGATACCAATGAAGCAACGAAGAGTTTAGATGAAATTTCGGATGATTTAGATAAAATCGGAGAAGAAATTGGTGTTAGAATACAGGTACAATTAGAAGATATCTTTAATATGATGCATAGATTATAGGAGGATGTTACAAAATGATTAATATTAATGAGGTTATTGAAACCAATAAAATGATATTAGAAGAAAATCTGGACGTCCGTACGATTACTATGGGTATCAGCCTTTTAGATTGTAAGGCAGATACGGTAGAAAAGGTTTGTGATAAGATTTATGCAAAGATTACCGACAGAGCGAAGAATCTTGTTTCTGTTGGGCAGGAAATTGAAAAAGAATATGGAATTCCAATTGTAAATAAGAGAATCTCGGTTACTCCAATTGCTTTAGTAGGTGGCGGAGTTTGTGAAACTACAAAGGATTTCGTAAAGATTGCCAAGACTTTGGACAAGGCAGCAAAGGAAGTGGGAGTTAACTTAATCGGTGGATATTCTGCTTTGGTATCTAAGGCTATGACTCCTGCAGATAAGTTATTGATTGAATCCATTCCAGAAGCATTAGCTTCTACAGACAGAGTGTGTAGTTCCGTGAATGTTGGTTCTACCAAAACCGGAATTAACATGGATGCGGTTCGTCTGATTGGAGAAATTATTTTACAAACTGCAGAATTAACTAAGGAACAGGATTCTTTAGGTTGTATCAAGTTTGTAGTATTCTGTAATGCTCCGGACGATAATCCATTTATGGCAGGTGCTTTCTTAGGTGTTACGGAAGGAGATACCGTAATCAATGTTGGTGTCAGTGGTCCTGGTGTAGTAAAGAAGGCATTGGAAAGTGTCCGTGGTGCAGATTTTGAAGTGTTATGTGAAACCATTAAGAAGACAGCATTTAAGGTAACCAGAGTAGGTCAATTAGTAGCTCAGGAAGCTTCAAAGAGACTAGGCTATCCATTTGGTATCATTGATTTATCTTTAGCACCAACTCCAGCAGTAGGTGACAGTATTGCAGAAATCCTAGAGGAAATTGGGTTGGAATACGCAGGAGCCCCGGGAACCACTGCAGCGTTAGCAATGTTAAATGACCAGGTAAAGAAGGGTGGAATTATGGCTTCTTCTTACGTTGGTGGCTTAAGTGGTGCCTTCATTCCGGTCAGTGAAGACCAAAGAATGATCGATGCGGTTCAGGCGGGAGCATTATCTTTAGAAAAATTAGAAGCCATGACCTGTGTTTGTTCCGTAGGACTTGATATGATTGCAGTCCCTGGAGATACAAAGGCTACTACCTTATCAGGAATTATTGCAGATGAAATGGCAATTGGTATGATCAATCAAAAGACTACCGCAGTTCGTATTATTCCTGTCATTGGTAAGACAGTGGGAGACGTGGCAGAATTTGGTGGTTTATTTGGAACCGCACCGGTTATGCCGGTAAATCAATTCTCCTGTGATGCATTTATTAACCGTACAGGAAGAATTCCGGCTCCGGTTCATAGCTTTAAAAATTAAGGATTTATATCATCAGGCTTCGTTTTTAGCGAAGCCTCTTTTTAAATAAATGGAAAGGATTTGTAACAGCATGAGCAGTAAATTAGCTTTATCCGATGAAATTTTAATGACCATTGAAAAACCGGCAAGATACATTGGAAATGAAGTAAATATGGTAAAAAAGGATTTAAATGAGATAGATATTCGTTTTGTGATGTGTTTTCCTGATGTTTACGAAATAGGAATGTCTCATTTAGGAATTCAGATTTTATATGATATGTTTAACAGACGGGAGGATACTTATTGTGAAAGAGTATATTCTCCATGGCCGGATTTGCACAAAATTATGAAGGATAAAAATATTCCTCTTTTTGCTTTGGAAAGTCAGGATCCTATTAAGTGTTTTGATTTTTTAGGAATTACCCTTCAGTATGAGATGTGTTATACCAATATCCTGCAGATTTTAGATTTGTCCCAGATTGCGATATACAGCAAGGATCGTAAAGAAGAGGATCCTATCGTGATAGGCGGGGGTCCTTGTACCTATAATCCGGAACCTTTGGCAGATTTCTTTGATTTGTTTTATATTGGAGAAGGAGAAATTTCTTACAATCAGCTTTTGGATTTGTATAAAGAAAAGAAAGCAGGAAAAATAAATAGAAAAGAATTTTTAGAAAAGGCTGCACTTATTCCTGGAATTTACGTTCCTTCTTTATACGAAGTAACCTATCAGGAAGATGGAACCATTAAAGAAAGAGTAGCTTTGTCGGAAAAAGTGCCTGCTACTGTTACGAAACAATTAGTACTGGATATGACGGAGGCCGTTTATCCAACCAAGCCTTTGGTCCCATATATGAAAGTAACACAGGACAGGGTAGTATTGGAAATTCAAAGAGGATGCATCCGTGGATGTCGTTTCTGCCAGGCTGGTATGATTTATCGTCCGGTTCGGGAACGCAATGTAGAACGATTAAAATATCTTGCAAAAGAAATGCTTGATAACACAGGTCATGAAGAAATTTCTTTAAGTTCCTTAAGTTCCAGTGATTACAGCGAATTAAAAGAG
>JAFPAZ010000077.1 GCA_017390645.1 Lachnospiraceae bacterium | reverse complement strand
ATAGAACTTCCTGCATATCCACCGATTCCGTTGGTAATGACCCATTCACGCTCAATGCCTGCAGAAAATGTTTTAAACATGCCTTTTCCAAATTCTTTGACAGCCATAATAATCCTCCTGAAATAATTTAGCCTGACGCTTCCAAAATAATGACCTGAAGTTAAAGGACATTTCACCAGAAATAGCTTAAGGTTACTCCGCCCTTTCTTCTCCTACGTTTCGTCTTTATTTCTCTCGCTTAAATGATACCATGTCTGATTCCTTGTGGCAAGCCAAAAAGAAAAGTTTACTTACGAACACTATTAACTATTTTCTGTTTCCCTGTTATCACATTTCCCTTCGCCTTAATACGTCGCATTTACTACCGGAAGGCCAATCTGGATAATGGTACGCCCATTGACTTCATCCAAAGTATAGGTAACATTTACATTTATTTTTTCATCGTTTTCCATACGAAATTCACCCAGTTCTTCCCCATATCCATAATAACTATACCAGTCTTCCCCACTGACCACCTTCACCTTTTTCGCTCCAAGCATGCGAAATACTTTTTCGGTCTGTGCGGACATTTCTTCTTCTGTCAGCATTCCTTCCTGGATTCCCTTTAAGGCCACCTGCGTACTTGTCTTTATTCCTAACTTATAAAAAGTATCTTCTACAGCATTTTTATATGCCATCAAATCATCCAAATCTTCCTGTAAAATAATACTCATGGACAAATATTGTTTTTGGTCAATGGTAATCACCTGAATTACCGCAGATTCTTTTGAACCTTCATAGGTTAAAACCTTACGCTTCGTTTCATCCGTGTCTTTGTCCTCCATTACAAATCCGGAATCAATGCCAATTCCTGCTGCCAGGTTAATTAACATAATCTCTTTTGTATTTTCTGATAATTCGTCCTCCAGAAACAATCCATAAGTAGTAATCTCTCCCTCTAATAAGGAGGTTTCTCCCCTGGATAAAACATCTATAATTTTATCTTCTTTCTGAATTCCCATATTAACAAATAATTGTAACGCTGCTGCTGCCCAGACCAAAACCAAAAAAGCCACTTTTGGGGTACTAAAATAATTCCAAAATTTTGACATAAAAAAAATCCTCCTTTCATTTCTAAAAGAAGGATTTCCATTTTTTATGTACTTTATACCTCATTGATTCAGGACAAAGCTTGTAACCCCCGATCATTGGATCAGATGCACAAGTTCCCTCATCATTTATCTCTATGAAGTCTTACGTTTTTTATATTAGGGTTTTACCACTCTAAGGTCTTCTGGTTTCACAGGTCACCTGATATTCGGAATTTAATTCACTTCTGGTTATGGTCCTGTTCCAGCTAATCTTACATGTGCTACCGGCATTACATTCTACTACTTTTATGGAATTTTGATATTTTTCCGTTACCACGAAAGAATGACCATTCATTCCGACAACATCTCCGGTACGAATTGTGTCCCCTACTCTTATAGAATCAAAGTTATAGCTATAATAGTTCCTTTCTGCAGAAGCCCCGAAAATTTCATCGCTTAACTTAAATGCAAACCCTGCACACTGATATCCCAAAATAGCCCCATAACCACCTAAGTTGGCATTGGTTACCAGATAAGAGTTACAATAATCCAAGCCGTACATATAATGATTACATGGAGTACCTGTTAGCATCTCACTGGTATCCGTAGTCGCAGACACTGCAATTCCCATATGATTCCAGTATGCCCCCTGAGGATATTTGGTTTTAAGATAAGCCAGTTTCCCTGCAATTTCTGCATCCGTTAAAAAAGCGGATACATAATATCCATTCTTATCTACATAACAGTTATCAATTATGGTATCTGCCGCCATAACACCGTTGGAATAAAAATAAAACCAATTTGTACCGATTAATTCCCAATCTGTCTGCATAGCCCCACTGGCATCCATATAATACCAGCTTCCACCATCCTGAAGCCATCCGGTTTTCATAGCCCCACTACCAGTCAGGTAATACCAGGTTCCATCTACTTTTTCCCATCCGGTAGCCATAGCTCCGCTGCTTTTCAGGTAATACCAGATTCCATCAATTTTTTTCCAACCGGTGACCATCGTGCCATCGTCACTTAAATAATACCAAACGCCACCTACTTTCTGCCATTCGGTAGCCATGGCTCCACTTGTTTTAAAATAATACCAGTTTCCATCCAGAAAATGCCATCCTGTCTGCATGGCTCCACTTTTTGCAAAATGATAAACCTCATCATCAATATAACCCCAGCCATCACTCTTCATAATACCCAGACTACTGAAATAATACCAGGTACCATCCACTTTCTGCCATCCTGTCTGACGGTATCCACCTTTATCCAAATAATACCAACTGTTCTCTGTAAGCTCTAACCAGCCGGTTGCCTTACTTCCGTCCGGATTGATATAATACATGCCATTATCATCCGCCTGCCAATATCCGTTGCCCGGATTCCTCTCAGCATATGTCACTGACATGAATACCTCTATCATTCCCCATGGATTCTCCGGATCCACTTTTGTTTGAAAAATTTCTTCAAAATCTGCCAGTTCCAACTTATCTGTAAACTCTTCCAGACTCGCTTGGCTTTCTTGTGTTACCTGTTGCTCATAAACCGCGGCTTCTTCCTCCGTCCAAAAAAGCGCATCTTTTAAGTATTCCCTAAAGGTTTCATTGTTCCAGTCTGTCCAAGAAGCCCATTTTTCCATGGCACTTT
>JAFPAZ010000076.1 GCA_017390645.1 Lachnospiraceae bacterium | reverse complement strand
CCACGAAAAGAACCATGGAGGAACTGGATTCTTATGGATTATATCCAAGTGGAAATAAAGTAGTGGAAACCCCTACGATTCTATTCGCAAGACTGGATGTGAATGAAGTCTTAGAAAAGGTAGAAGCAAAGAAAGAAGCTGCTTTAAAAGAAGAAAAAGCAAAAGAAGGAATGGATGTAGAAGCGTTAGAAGAAATCACCATTGATGATTTTGCCAAGGTACAGCTTCAGGTAGGAGAAATCATTGCTTGTGAAGAGGTGAAGAAGTCCAAGAAATTATTATGTTCACAGGTTAAGATAGGAAGTCAGGTAAGACAAATCGTGTCCGGAATTAAGGCACATTACTCTCCGGAAGAGATGGTAGGTAAGAAGGTGGTAGTAGTTACCAACTTAAAACCGGCCAAGTTAGCAGGAGTATTGTCTGAAGGAATGATTCTTTGTGCAGAAAACGAAGCAGGAGAACTTGCTTTAGTGACTACAGAAAAAGAAATGCCAAGCGGAGCACCGATTCAATAAAAAGAAATGTAACACCCGAAAAATACGAATCGATATATCCCCTGTTAAGGAAACAGGGGGCATGTCAAAATGTGTTTTCCGGGTGTTTGTTTTATTTTTAGTGTCGTGAATCATTGGGGATTAAAATATAAAATATGTGATATAAAGAGCGTTGCATTTAAAAACCAAATCCGTTATACTAACCATAACTAATAAAAGGGATTTTGAAAAGGAGTGGATAGATGTGGAAAAAGTGAAAAATACAGTGAATGTGATGAATAGGTCAAATAATGTAGGAATTGGAATACAGGATTTTTTAAAACTAAGAGAACAGAATCATTTTTATATTGATAAAACTTCGTTTATTAAGGAATGGTGGGAGAGTGGAGATGACGTAACCTTAATTACCCGCCCAAGACGTTTCGGAAAAACCTTGAACATGTCCATGATGGAAGACTTCTTTTCCGTGAATTACGCAGGAAGAGGGGATTTGTTTGAAGGACTTTCTATCTGGGAAGAAGAGAAATATAGAACGTTGCAGGGAACCTATCCTGTAATTAGTCTTTCCTTTGCAAGGATAAAAGAAACGGATTTTGAATCTACAAAAAGACGAATCATAGAAGTATTAGTGTCACAGTTTGAAAAATATGCTTTTTTATCGGAAAGTGATAAATTATCCGAAAATGAAAAGGAATATATGAGACGGATGGCAAGAGAAATGGATGCTTTTGAAGCAGGATCGTCTTTGCATCATTTGTCAGAATATCTCTGCCGTTATTATGATAAAAAGGTTATTATCCTTTTGGACGAATACGACACCCCGATGCAGGAAGCTTACGTGAATGGCTTTTGGGAGGAAATGGTAGCATTTATAAGGAGTCTTTTTAATTCAACCTTTAAAACCAACCCTTACATGGGAAGAGCAATTATGACCGGAATTACCAGAGTATCGAAAGAGTCGGTTTTTTCGGATTTAAATAATCTGGAGGTAGTAACTGCCACCTCGAATAAATACGCAACAGCCTTCGGTTTCACGGAAGAAGAGGTATTTGCAGCGCTAGAACAATGTGGCTTAGGTGAAGAAAAAGAAAAAGTGAAAGAATGGTATGACGGCTTCGTGTTTGGTGAGCAGGGGGATATCTATAATCCATGGTCT
>JAFPAZ010000075.1 GCA_017390645.1 Lachnospiraceae bacterium | reverse complement strand
TAAATGTGGAGTTAAAGAGACTTCTGGTAAAGGCTACCATTTCATCCCAGTAACCATTCACATATGCTTCCTGCATCGGGGTATCATATTCGTCAAGAAGAATAATTGGCTTTTTTCCGTAATAGCGGGCAAGATACTCTGATAAGCGGTTCAGAGCAATGGTAGCATCTGCATCATCCATATCTATATTCACACGTTTAAAATATTCCTTTTCTGTTTCATATAACAAATCACCCCCCAGCAAGTAGGAATGTTTTGCATATAACTCTACTAGCTGCTGGCATATCTTTTTCCGTGTTACCTGGTAGTTGGTTTCTTTTATATTGGCGAAAGAAAGGCTAATGACCGGGTAGGTTCCCTGAAGATCTTGGTACTTTTCTTCTTTCCAGATGGAAAGCCCTTCAAATAAATCCCCTCTTCCTGCGTAATCCACGGAAAAAAATTCTTCTACCATGGACATATTTAATGTTTTTCCGAAACGACGTGGGCGGGTTATCAAGGTTACGCTGTCGTTACTTTCCCACCATTCCTTGATAAATGAAGTTTTATCAATGTAAAAATTATGTTTTTCACGTAATTCCAAAAAATCCTGTATTCCGATTCCTACGGTATGGGTCATATCGATTCACATCCTTTCAAAATCCTGTTTCTCTCTTATGGTAAGTATAACGGATTTCCCTTTAAAATGCAATGTTTCTCCATTGGACAGTTTGTCCAAAATACAACCACATCCTGACAAAAAATCCTCTCCCTTTATTCCTGTTTCTTCCCCGTAAGATAATATACCGCAAGTGCAGTTCTGTGGGACAAATTTTCCTTTGCCAGAATGGAACTGATATAATTCTTTACGGTTCCTTCTGAGATACAAAAACGACTTGCAATTTCTTTATTTGACAAGCCTTGGGCAACTGCCTTCACAATATCAAGTTCCCTTGCAGTGTATCCCTCCTCGCAAAATCCAGCGTTTTTTACCTCTGTATTCTTTGCCAGTTTTTCAAAAATAGTTTCCTCCATCACTCCGGTTCCATAATATACAGACTTTATCATCTGTTTTAAATGCTCCGGAGTATGATTTTTAATCAGATACCCCTTCGCCCCATTCCGAAGTGCCTGCTGCACCAGTTCATCATCATCAAAGGTGGTAAGGATTAGTACTTTTCCAAGATTTTGCTCTACTATGTACTTGGTTGCTTCGATTCCGTCCATTTCCGGCATTTGAATATCCATCAGAAAAATGTCTGGTGCCGTCTTCTTTGCAAGTTCTATTACCTCTCTCCCATTGGAGGCACAACCAATCACTTCAAATTCCGGATCCACAGACAGAATAATTCGCATTCCATCTCTTACAAAATCACTGTCATCCGCAATCATTACTTTAATCTTTTCCATAAATTCACTCCTTCCTTCTTAATCACTTAATATTAGTATTGGTAGTTTCTCAATTGCCTATAATCACTAATTTAGGTAGTTGTATCACTTGCATACAATTTACAATGGCAACAACATATTAATACGGAATCCTGCCTCTGTCTCAAAATCCAAAATACCATTTACTTCCCGCACTCTACGCCGCATACCGGAAATGCCCATTCCATCCTCAATCTCCCCACAACCAACACCATTGTCCGAGATACTGCAACGAAGCATCTGATTCATGACATGAATCTTAATTTCAATTTTGGTACACTTGGCATATTTCATGGAATTTGATACCGCCTCATAAGCATTATCCAAAATTAT
>JAFPAZ010000074.1 GCA_017390645.1 Lachnospiraceae bacterium | reverse complement strand
GATTCAAAAGAAACAAATACATAAGCAGGTGCTTGGGCGGCCGTCGGTACTTAATGAGCGACTTGTCGCGAATTTAGTACCGCTACGAGCCGAACGCAGCGAGAGCGTGCCTGCATTGTTTTGTTACTTTTGAATCACTTTCACATAAAATATGATAGTTTCGCAATCATCTATTATCACAAAGCATTTTACCCTTTTCCTTTTAGCATCATAATAGCAAAGAACAAGCAAAAAAACAACACCATCCTATTATTTTATCGAAACCTCAATGATTCACGGATAAATAATAATCTAGAATTCATATTGCTTTTCTTTGAATTTTATCGTATATTTTAATGAGGAATGTTAGCATCATTCCCAAAGGTAATTTTAAATCAAGAAAACGAAAATAAATGAAAAATACTTTTTCAGCAATATCCCGGTTCACATGAGATATTGCACGGAGGATTCATATGAAAAAGAAATGTATGGTGTATCTTCTATGTTTACTATGTCTGATTTCTTCCTTCACACCACATTCTGTTTTTGCAGAAAACCAGGAAGAAGACCCTGAAAACATTGAAATCACAAATATTAAAACAACTACTACACCACCGGATATTACGGCAGAATCTGCCATTGTCATGGATTTAAAAACTGGTGACATATTATACGAAAAAGATGCCACCACCCTGCGTTATCCCGCCAGCATCACCAAAATTATGACCTGTCTCGTGGCAATAGAGCATATCGAGGACTTTAATGCCACACTTACAGTTTCAGAAGGCGCCGTTGCTGCCATCCCGGAAGATGGCTCTAAAATCGGTCTAATACCGGGAGAACAGATTAGTGTATTGGATTGTCTACATGCCATCCTTCTTGCTTCAGCCAACGAAGGTGCCAATGCCATGGCAGAATATGTTGCCGGGGACATTGATTCTTTTGTGGAAATGATGAACGAAAAAGCTCAGGAATTAGGCGTGGTAAATACTCATTTTGCAAATCCACATGGACTTGATGATTTGAATCATTATGTCTGTGCCTATGATATGGCGCTGATTGCAAAAGCAGCCTACGAAAACGAACGTTTTCGCCAGATTATTACCAGTGCATACTATACCATTCCAGCTACCAATCTTTATGAAGAAGAACGACCTCTTTATACCACCCATAAAATGTTATATTCGACTTCTGAATACTACTACAGTAAGGCACTAGGAGGAAAAACCGGAACTACGGAGCTGGCTCAGAAGACTTTAGTAACTTATGCAAAATCCGGTGACAAGGAATTTGTTAGTGTGATACTGAAATCAAACCAAGAAGAAGTTTTTAATGATACAAAAAAACTATTGGAATTTTGCTTTTCCGAATACGATTATGTATCCCCAAACATTGATTTATCCTATACCACACTGATTTCAGAAAGTGACGATATCTTATTAAAAAACTATGGTAAAATTTTTAATCCGGATATTTTCCGTTTTGAATATAACAGCAATGTTTCCTTGTTATTTCCTAATTCCATTCCTGTTTCTTCCTTAAAACAGGAAATTCTGGTTGGCAATTCTTCCACGATTGGGGAAGGAACTTTGCTTCTTCGCTACGAAGATATGATAGTTGGTGCTTACCCTATTACCTATGAAAATTACCACCCTGTGGTGGAACCAAGTTTTATTGAACGAAGTACCGAAGCTATTAAAAAAATTGATGGCCGTTATTTCATTCTGGCTGGTGCCATTGTTCTGTTGATTATTCTGATGATCATTTATTATATTTACAGAAACGGATTGCATAATACCATATTTTCCAGAAGAAACCGTCGCAGATACAGCCATTCCAAACACAATCATTTACACTGGTAATGCTTTCCTACAAAACTACCAGCCATAAACAATAAAATAAGCATTCACTCGTAATTCAAAAAATATTTTTAAACATAAAATGGTGACTTTCTAATAAAAAAACGTGGATAAATAACATATTTCAGTTACTTATCCACGTTTTTTCTCACTTATCAACAGACTTACCCACATTTATTTCCTTGAATCATTCCACTTATCCACATGAATTTTTTTTAAATATCCCACTTATCCACAAAATTACCCACAATTTCGGGATAAATTGTGGGTATCTTATGATTATTCTTCACTTTTTGGTACAATGATTTTCACCGCTTTAGGTACTACTTCTATGGTAACAGGCAATTCTCCAAAACATTCTCCATCATAATCCACAACTACTTTTGAATCATCAAGGATATCAATATCGATTTTCTTCGTCTGGAAATATTCCACATTCGGATGATTGATATGGTCACCCTGTACGATTTTTAATAATAAATTTGATAACTGTGCCACTTCCACCTTCTTTAAAATCAAAACATCCAGCAAACCATCTGAAACAGAAGCCAAAGGTGCCGCATTCCGGAATCCTCCTACACTTTGTGAATTTGCCACAATAAACAACAAACACTCACATTCCTTAGAAAATTCTTCCGTTTTTACAGAAATCGGTATGGAGTGGAATAAATTTTTCGGAATATCCTTGGCGCATTCCACATAATAGGCCATTTTCCCAAAAATGGCCTTTAATTCCTTTGGTACTTTATATCCCACATCAGACAAAAGCCCTCCTGCCAGTACATTCATAAAATAAGTGCCATCAATTCTTCCAAGGTCTACTTCTTTTATATTAAAATCTCTAATCAAATCACAAAATTCATCTATTCCCTGTGGCAAAGAAAGATAATTTGCAAAATCATTTACAGTGCCTGCAGAAATTACCGCAATGGGAGTTTCATTTTTCCCCAAAGCGACCCCATTTACTACCTCATTTAAGGTTCCATCTCCACCAATGGCAACCACAAAATCATATTCCCCTTTTTTCATGCTCATGGCTTCATTTTTCGCGTCATCCTGCTTTTCCGTATAAAACACATCCACATGATTTACAATCTGATCCATGATAAGTTTTCCTATCATTCCCTCGATATTTTTTAAAAAATTCTGTCTTCCTGAAGAAGGATTGATAATAAATTTCGCCTTTTTCATACTCCACAACTCCTTTTTACCGTGTCCTTATATAGGCAATTTCGAAACTACCAAAACTTATATTAAGTGATTCATAAGAAACAAATACATAAGCAGGTGCTTGGACGGCCGTCGGTACTTAACTCCACATTAATACGCAGACACCGACGACTTCTTCTCAATAATACATTCCACTACACAAAGGCACAATTAAACTGTACCTGATTCCTGCTTATTTTCACTCTTTTCCTTCAATTCCTGATATCGTTCCATTACCCGGTTTACCACCTCATCCTCAGCCAATGTAACCGTACGAACCACAAAATACCTACCATTTTCTCGGGATTTCAGTTTCAATTTTCCTAAAAGCATTCCATGGGTCTTGCACCGAGCCAGTGCATAATATACCGTAGGACTGCTTTGAAACCATCGCAGACGTTTAGAAGGTACCTGTTGACATAAAAAACATTGGATCTTTCTGACTTTTCGGTCCGATGCAGCATCCTTTTTCGTCTGAAACTCTCTGGTAATATACTCCGTTCCCTCTAAATGCAACAAACTGATTTCTTCTTTACTGTTACTTGGAATCTTATAGTAATCAAGACTGGTGTAAGAAAGAAAATTCTTTTTACTTAAATTCATCTTTCCCATAATCATGGCTGTATATTTAGCATCATTTAGTGCCATATGATATTCATAATCCTGAGGCAGGGAAAGCTCCTCCACCGCCTTATATAATGCCAGCACATCCTGTTTATGATAGTTATGTGCAAAAATTTGCTGAATATCATAATAATACAAAGGAAAATCCAAGGTTTTTAACTTATGATATTCTAAATTTCTCTGGAGTTGGGTTAAATCTTCTGTTCCCCAGGTACAAAATACATAATTTTCGTCACACCAGTCAAAAAAGGTATCCACTGCCTTAGAAAATGATACCCCCTGTGCTAACATCTTCTCATCATAAGCCAACAATTCCCTTACATGAGCCTGTAATTTTTTATGTACTACAGGCTTTATGAAACACTGAAATTCTGATATTTTCTGATATCTCTCATTTAATTTTACTGCACCTATCTCAATAATTTCATATGGAAGTTTTTTCTTCTTAGAACTACTTTCAAAAGATGCCTGATTCCATTCTAAATCCAGAACTATATAATTCATTTTCTGCACAATCTCCGATTCTACACAAGCAAAAACATTCTTTCACCTCAATAATTCACGACATAAATAATTCATATGAAGTGCATACATTCATCTCGTACAATGAAATATCTTTGCTATACTCTAAACAGCTACATTTTATTATAATAACACAACCCTTGCTTTAGTACAATCTTTTGGAAGAGTTTTCAATAACTTATAAAACTTGACAAAAAATAGTCACACTGACAACATATATAAGATAATTCCATTTTTAAGCTTTCTTTCGTTTCTTTTCTTGTTTATTTTCATACATATTAGCATCAGACTGTGAAAGTACCTTTCCAAAATTCATGAATGGCTGGTAAGATGCCATTCCCCATGCAATCTGATAAGGTGTTTTACTTAATTCCAGTTCCACTTGTTCTAATTTAGAAGAGACCACCTCTTCCTTTACCTTAGGACATACCACAACAAATTCATCTCCACCGATACGATATAGCTTACCCACATTGGCAAACACATTTTGTAATATTTTAGCCACCGTAATAATCGCCAAATCACCTTTTGCATGTCCTTGCGTATCGTTGATTACTTTCAGGTCGTTAATATCCACAGAAACAAGAATGGTAGCTATTTTTTCATATTCCTCACAATCCATATAAAAAGTGTGACGATTCAGAGCTTGGGTAAGTGCATCTCTTGTATAGGTCTGGGTATGTAAAAATAGATAATAAAATACACTGGAAATTGCTCCTATTCCATTTAAGATAAATTTAAAATGAAAAAGGGATTCCATGCCTGTAGCAACTACAGCCATTAAAACAATAAATACCATAATACTTCCTTCTTTTTTATAACCTAACCGGTATCGTTTAATCGACCAAAATAACAAACAGCCAAGATATACTCCACTGATAATAAAAGGAAGTGCCCCTAAAGGACCTCTGTGAAACTCATTCTTCTCATCAAAATAGAACATCCATTTTGTAAAAATACTGGTATATGCAATCACTGCATTTAAAATAAGAGGAAACGCTAAAATTTTATATTTTATCTTTTCTTCCCGTTTTAAGATAGTAGCAAGCAACATAATCGGTGTCGGTCTTAAAACATACCCCGTTGCAGAAGTCATATATCGTAACGCATGAGGTATCGTATCCTGGGCAAGATAATAATCGATGCTATCTGCCACAATCAAAATATTTACCGCCACTGCCACCGTCAAAAATACCCGATTAATCTCTTTTGGCATGGTACGGTTTGTCAGCAGAAAAATATATAAAAATATCACTATGGAAAAATCAATAAAATTCGTCTGTACTAAATAAAATAGCATAGAGTCAGACATCCTAAGCCCCCCTTTCCCATATCTCGCTCCTATAATTTTATTTTTATTCCTTTCAGCTATTATACATCCTTAATTTTATTAATACAAGTTTGAATTGTTTTCGAATTTATTCAAAAAAAGAGCCATCGCTACCAGCAACAGCCCTTCCATGTTCCCGAGGCGATTCGAACGCCCGACCCTTCGCTTAGGAGGCGAATGCTCTATCCTGCTGAGCTACGGAAACCAACATATATATTTATAACAGATTTTTTATAAAAAATCAACCTTTCCCTGCAACCAAATTACACCCTTAAATCTTCTGCCAGCCACTGGCTCTCCCAATAAATCAACAGAATTAATACATACATCAAAAATTACCTGATTACAGTCAATCAATAAGGAATAAAGCATTTCCCCTGTTTCCAGATTATAAACAGGATTTACATTTAAGATACTTCCTATAATAGAGTAATGATCACTCTCAATCCCATACGGAATAAAAGTTGAATCCACAATCGATAGGATATCCTCCTTCTTCACCCTTTTTGAAACCAGAGAATACATATCCATATCTTCCAATGTAAGACTTTCCAATGCTTCAATGTTTCCTTCTTTGGCTGCACGAATCAATTGAATCCGGTTTTCATTTCCCACCTGTTCCAATTCCATCTGGGTTTCATCTTTCTCAATAGGCAAAATCACCTTTCCCTCTTTCGATAGACCTGCCAACACAACTCTGGCAACTTCATTATGATGCGAACAGTACACGTACCGTTCCACGTATTCTCCCAGATTCTGCAGATAAAAAATCATGGAAACCCCAAAATTTATATTCTCACAAACACCAGAATATGCCTCCTTATCCGAGTGGCGCTCAATCGTAATATCATTATAATTTACGCCATACCCTCCCCTTAAATAAGGAAAGGTATATTCCACATTTAAAAATCCCTTTTCATCGTATTCCCCCACCACACTTAATCCAATTCCCGGACCAAAATCTTTATTTACCTGCACTAAGGTATTTTTCTCTCCTACTTTTATGGATTTCTTTTCTGTCGGTAAATGAAGTGCCTTGCCAATCAATACATCCATTTCCTTTTTTGTACTAATTTTACTAAATCCAATTGCTCTCATATAATGATTCAACAATAACACCTCCCATTCATATATCTCCATAGGCAATTGCGAAACGATTGAAAAACTTATATTAAATCTCAATGATTAAGGCCGTAAATCATCTTGGATAAATATTCTCTACACTGTCCAAAATAAATAAAGACAGTTCCTTCATTAAATCTTTTAAAATATACTTATTATAAACCTCTCCCCGTTTATCCTTTATCAGACGAAGAAGTGGCCTTGCAGGATATCCCTTGTTCTGTCTATGCACCATGGCAGTATCCCCTTCACTGGTTATTACAATGCTCCCGGTAGGATAAAGTGCCACAGAATCCATAAATGCCTTCACAACCTTCTCATCAAAGAGTTTACCACAATTACCTTGAATATATTCTATAGCCTCATATACTCTGGAACGATCCGAAACTCCAAACACCATACCGTCAAAGGTATCACATACCGCAATAATACGACTTCCACGGTCAATATTAGTACCAATCAGACCGGAAGGATATCCGGAACCATCAATCCGCTCATGATGATTTCTTACAATATCAAGTACCATATCGGAATACATGTCTTTTTTTCTTAAGTGATCCAGTCCATAAAAAACATGATTTTTTACCACTTCTACCTTACTGTTTCCTAAATCATCATCAAATTCATTTCGAAACACCGCCGGCACAAAAGTCATACCGATATCATGTAGCAACGCACCAATGGCATATTCCTTCACCGAATGTCTCGGAATCTGTAATTTCAAAGCCACTATGGTAGATAATGCCGCAACATTAATAGCATGTTCATAGGCTGCATGGTCACTGCTTCGAATTTTATTTACATTAATGAACACCTCTTCCTGATCCATAACACTTTGTAAAATCTCTTCCGTAACCTTTCCAATCTCTACGTCTTCCGCCGGAGTCCCCTTGGTCTGATTTTTTACAATATCCTTAATCAGATGATAACATTCTTCCTTTACTTCCTCATCTACCATCTCATCATAATCAATACCAACGTATAATTCATCTTTAATCTGGATTTCCTCTACTCCCAAATCCAGAAATGTCTGAATATAATCCTTCTTTATGACCGTCCCGTCCGGTACTAACATGACACCATTACTATTAAATATAGGCTGGCCTAATATCTCTTTTCCCTGTATATCTCTAACTTTTATGGTCTTCATAACCGTCCCTCCTTATCTGTCGCTCCATAAAATGATGTTGGGCAGTTTTTCAAGGCTATGATTCTCACAGACATACTACTTTCTGCAAGAACCATATAACTTTTCCCCCTTGGTATCAAAATATCTTTTTATTTACTATTTTATCAAATTTTCTAAATTATACAAGGGGTTCGCATATATAAATTACATCACTTTTAGTAAAAATAAGTTTCTTCTTAAAATAAATTGCCGATTCTTTCGTATTTTTATGGATTTATGATTGACATGGGAATTAGAATCGTTTATAATAAGGTCAATAATTGTTAAAAATTTATCAATTTCAAATTACAGGAGGAAACCCATTATGTCAAAGACTGAAACTGCAGAAGTTAAAAACTTCGCAATCGTTGATAGCGCAGAATCTCTTGAAGCTAAAATCGCTGAAGTAAAAGAAGCTCAAAAGATTTTCGCTACCTACACTCAAGAACAGGTAGATAAGATTTTTAAAGCCGCAGCAATGGCTGCTAACAAGCAAAGAATTCCACTAGCTAAGATGGCTGTAGAAGAAACTGGCATGGGTATCGTAGAAGATAAGGTTATTAAGAATCACTACGCTGCAGAATACATCTACAATGCATACAAGAACACCAAGACTTGTGGTGTGATTGAAGAAGATAAATCTTACGGAATTAAGAAAGTTGCTGAACCTATCGGCTTAGTTGGTGCTGTTATTCCTACTACAAACCCAACTTCAACTGCTATCTTCAAGACTTTAATTTCTTTAAAGACTAGAAACGGTATCATCATTTCCCCACATCCACGTGCTAAAAACAGCACAATTGCAGCTGCTAAGGTTGTTTTAGATGCTGCGGTAGAAGCTGGTGCACCAGCTGGTATCATCGGATGGATTGATGTTCCTTCTCTTGAACTTACAAATATGATTATGGCTGAATCAGACATTATCTTAGCTACCGGTGGTCCTGGTATGGTTAAGGCTGCTTACTCTTCAGGAACTCCTGCTTTAGGTGTAGGTGCTGGTAATACTCCTGTAATTATGGATGAATCTTGTGATGTTAGATTAGCTGTTAACTCTTTAATTCATTCTAAGACTTTCGATAACGGTATGATTTGTGCTTCTGAACAATCTGTTATCGTTGACCAGAAGATTTACAAAGAAGTTAAGAAAGAATTCCAGGATAGAGGATGTTACTTCTGTAATCCGGAGGAGACTGAAAAGGTTAGAAAGACTATCCTTATCAATGGTGCATTAAATGCAAAGATCGTTGGTCAAAAGCCTGTTACCATCGCTAAATTAGCTGGATTCGATATCCCTGCTGAAACTAAGATTTTAATTGGTGAAGTAGAATCTGTTGCAATCGAAGAAGAATTTGCTCACGAAAAATTATCTCCAGTATTAGCAATGTACAAAGCAAAAGATTTCGATGACGCTCTTGCTAAGGCTGAAGTTTTAGTAGCTGATGGTGGTTACGGACATACTTCTTCTTTATATATTAACTTAGGAACAGGACAAGAAAAGATCGCTAAATTCCAGGCTGCTATGAAGACTTGTCGTATCCTTATCAATACTCCTTCTTCACAAGGTGGTATCGGTGACTTATATAACTTTAAGTTAGCTCCTTCTTTAACCTTAGGATGTGGTTCTTGG
>JAFPAZ010000073.1 GCA_017390645.1 Lachnospiraceae bacterium | reverse complement strand
TTCTCATTTTTTCTCTTTTTTTCTCACCTATTCTTCTTTTTTCAATTTTACTTTTCTATTTTTGTTTTTCTATTTTACTTTTTCAATTTTACTTTTTGAATTATGCTTTTTCAATTTTTCATATCTAATCATCATATGCAAACAATATCCCCCCTTCCCTCTCCTTAAAAAGTCTTATTTTTTATTTTCTGGGAAAATCAACAACTTTCCTAAAAACAAAAAAACTGCCACACCCACGTTTCTCGCTTGTGTGACAGTCCCCTTATTCTTAAGAATTACTTTCTTAATCCTAAACGTTCGATTAAGCTTCTATATCTTTCGATATCTACTTTCTTTAAATAAGCTAATAAGTTTCTTCTTTGACCAACCATCTTTAAAAGACCTCTTCTTGAGTGATGATCCTTTGGATGATTCTTGAAATGTTCGTTTAATTCGTTAATTCTAGCTGTAAGTAATGCAACCTGAACTTCTGGTGAACCAGTATCCTGTTCATTCTTACCATATTCTTTGATAATCGCTAGTTTCTTTTCTGTAGTCATCATAATATTTTTCCTCCTAAATATATAACCGCCAAATACTAAGAATCGGTCGGAGTCTCCATATTCTGAGTAGTGGCTTCTAAAATTACCTCTGATATAATAGCATAGAAGCTACCATAAAGCAAGCATTTTTTTTAAACTGCTTCGTATAAAGGATATTTATCTGTCAGACTCTTAACCAAAGCCTTCGCTTTTTCTTCATCTTTATCAATAACCGCAGCCTTAATTGCATCTGCGATTACTACCATATCGTCTTCTTTAAATCCTCTGGAAGTAATGGCTGCAGTTCCCAAACGGATACCACTTGTTACAAATGGAGACTTAGGATCGTTTGGCACTGCATTTTTATTACAGGTAATATTTACACTGTCAAGTAATTTTTCCACTTCTTTTCCTGTTAATTCTAAGTTTTGTAAGTCAACTAACATTAAGTGGTTATCTGTACCACCAGATACTAAATCAAATCCTCTTTCTTTTAATGCTGCTGCCAATGCTGCTGCGTTCTTCACAATATTCTTTCCGTATTCCTTAAATTCATCACTTAATGCTTCTTTGAAGCAGACTGCCTTTGCAGCAATCACGTGCATTAATGGACCACCTTGGATTCCAGGGAATACTGCTTTGTTAAAATTGAATTTTTCATTCACTTCATTGCTGGATAAAATCATACCACCTCTTGGTCCTCTTAAAGTCTTATGAGTTGTGGTAGTTGTAACGTGGGCATAAGGAATTGGGCTTAAATGCTCTCCGGTAGCAACCAGACCGGCAATGTGTGCCATATCTACCATAAGATATGCCCCTACTTCATCTGCAATTTCTCTGAATCTTTTAAAATCAATGGCTCTGGCATAAGCAGATGCTCCTGCTACAATTAACTTTGGCTTGCATTCTAATGCAATTCTTCTTACTTCATCGTAATCAATATAACCTTCATCGTTTACTCCATAAGGCACTACATTAAAGTACTTACCTGACATATTTACCGGTGAACCATGAGTTAAATGTCCACCATGGGCAAGATTCATTCCCATGTAAGTATCTCCCGGCTGCATAATTGCGAAAAATACTGCCATATTAGCTTGTGCTCCTGAGTGTGGCTGCACATTTACATATTCACATCCAAATAATTCTTTTGCACGAGAGATTGCTAATTCTTCTACCACATCAACATGTTCACAGCCGCCATAGTATCTCTTTCCAGGATATCCTTCTGCATATTTGTTTGTAAGGGGACTTCCCATAGCAGCCATAACTGCCTTACTTACAAAATTTTCGGATGCAATTAATTCGATGTGACTATTTTGTCTTGCCACTTCGTCGCTCATTGCAGCTGCAATTTCAGGATCATAATTTTTGATTTCATCGTAACTATACACTTTCATATCCTCCTAGTTTTGTTTCGTAATGGAAATTTCTAATTCTTCTAATTGTTTTGCATCAACCACATTTGGAGCTTCTGACATCAGACAAGATGCATCTTTCACCTTAGGGAAAGCAATCACGTCACGGATGCTGTCTTGTTTTGTAATCAGCATTACCAGACGGTCAAGACCATAAGCAAGTCCTGCATGTGGCGGAACACCATATTTAAATGCATTTAGTAAGAATCCAAAACGTTCATAGGCATCTTCTTTTGTAAATCCTAATGCCTCAAACATCTTTTCCTGAATGTCGTTCTGATAGATTCTCACGCTGCCGCCACCGATTTCCGTACCATTTAAAACAATATCATATGCTTTGGCACGTACTTTTCCAGGTTCTGTATCAAGAAGCGGAATATCCTCTTCCATTGGCATAGTAAATGGATGGTGCATTGCAGTATAACGATTTTGTTCCTCATTCCATTCTAGTAATGGGAACTCTGTTACCCATACAAACTTGTAATCATCTTTCGAAAGTAAACCAAGCTGATTTGCAAGCTCCACTCTCAATGCTCCTAAAACATCATAAACTACCTTGTTTTTATCTGCTGCAAAAAGCAGTAAATCACCTGCTTTTCCCTCCATTGCCTGAATTAACGCAGACATCTCTTCTTCTTTCATAAATTTTGCAAAAGAAGATTTGATACTACCATCCTCCTGTATCGCAATGTAAGCAAGACCTTTTGCACCATATGTTTTCGCAAATTCCACCAAAGCATCGATTTTCTTTCTTGGCATCGCACCTTGTCCATTTGCATTGATACCTCTTACAGAGCCTCCATTTTCAACAGCTCCCTTAAATACTACAAATTCACAATCCTTAACAACTTCTGTCACATCTTTTAATTCCATACCAAAACGTAAATCCGGCTTATCAGAACCAAAACGGTCCATAGCTTCCTGATATGGCATCCTCTGAATAGGCAAAGATACTTCGATTCCTAAAGTTTCCTTAAAAATCTTAGCTAAAAGTCTTTCATTTACATCGATGACATCATCCACATCTACAAAAGATAATTCCATATCAATCTGGGTAAATTCCGGCTGTCTGTCCGCTCTTAAGTCCTCGTCCCGGAAACACTTTACAATCTGAAAATATCTGTCATAACCAGAACACATTAGTAACTGTTTAAAAATCTGTGGTGACTGTGGCAATGCATAAAAATTACCTGGATGTACACGGGATGGTACAAGATAATCCCTTGCTCCCTCCGGAGTACTCTTAGTAAGCATTGGAGTTTCGATTTCTAAAAATCCCTCTTCATCTAAGAATTGACGTGTCATAGTAGTAACCTTACTTCTTAAAATAAGATTTCTTTGTAAATCCGGTCTTCTTAGATCAAGATAACGATATTTTAAACGTAAATCCTCTTTTGTCTTACTATCTTCCTCGATTGGAAATGGAGGAGTTTCTGCTTCCGATAAAATACGTATTTCCTTTGCATAAACCTCTATATCACCTGTTAAAAGGTTTTCATTGATACCACCGGAACGAGCCTGAACGGTTCCTTTTACAGCAATCACAAATTCACTTCTTAATTTCTCAGCTTTTGCAAATCCTTCCTGTCCAACTTCACTTTCTTCAAAAATAATCTGCAAAATACCGCTGCGGTCTCTTAAATCAACAAAAATAATACCGCCCTTGTTTCTGCTTTTTTGTACCCAACCCATGACGGTTACTTCTTCTTTTATGTTTGTTTTTGAAACTTCGGTACATCTATGGCTTCTTTTTAAACCTTTCATTGTTTCTGCCATTTTTATTTTACCTCCTAATTGTATATAACAAAAAACTGAATTATTTTTCACATATTAAAAATTCTTCCAGCTTTTTCGTCTCCATATTATAGCCGATACGTTTTAACGTATCCCAAAACTCCTTACTTCCTGTAAGTCTTTGAAATGCCAGAAAAATTCGCATATCAAAGTTTTTTACCTCATCAATCATCATCTCAATGGCAACTTCCACAGGAAACGCCTTTCGATAAGGCCTGTCAGAAATTAATGCCACAAACACATCACACACCCTTATAATTCTGGCTTCAAAAGGAATCTGCTCACCAGCTAGATTCTTCGGATATCCTGTACCATCAAAATTTTCGTGATGATATAAAATCATATTCATAATAGTATTTTTATATCCTGCATCCTTTAGAATATTATATCCTAGCGTTGTATGCATACGGACATATTTCATTTCCTCAATCTCTAAAACATCCTCACCTCTGCCGTAAATATACTGACTTACCTTTAGTTTTCCTATATCATGTAACACTCCGGCTACTGCAATCTCGTAACAATCAGAATCCGGAAGATTTAATTCCCTTGCCAGCAATGTTGCAATATTACTGACACAGATTCCATGCTGCAGATAAGTCATTAAGTCTTCTGCCAAAGGATCGCAGGTTTCAAATAATCTTTCTAATACACAGTCCTCTTTTTCCGAGAATATTTCAGTCAGTTCTTCCTGATTTATCATTGCTTCCATGCACTTTCCTCCTTTTAAGACAGGAATGCTTGCTTTCTTTTTATCATTTCGTCAATGCGTTCCATGTAATGGTCTACATTTTTCACATTTTCCACCCGTTCAATCCGGTTTTCATCCGGAAATACAAATTTCGATGAAGTACCGGCACCTACTGCTATAATGTCCTGTTTTTCTTCCATAATCAGTATATTATAGATACATTCTTTTCCAGGCATGGCGTAACCCACATTCTCTAAGTTTCCTGGTATGTTTTTTTGTCGATATAAATAATAAGGCTCTAAACCCAGTAATCTGGCACTATGATCCACAACCTCCAGCATCTCATTCGTACTTCCCTTTATCATGCTTTCAAATTCCTTTCGCTTTGCGGTAAGGTTCGCAGCACGCTTAAGCGCCAGAGAATGTACCGTAATACTATCCGGTTTTAAAGCAGTGATTTCAGAAATTGTATGTTTCACCTCATTGATTCCCTCTAATGGAAGCCCTGTAATCATATCCATATTTATATTTTCAAAACCTAAACTTTTTGCCAACTGAAATGTTTTTTTCACCATTTCAGAAGTATGATTTCTTCCAATTAGTTTTAAAGTAGCGTCATTCATAGTCTGGGGATTAATGCTGATTCGCTTTACACCGCCCTCTTTTAATGCCAAAAGCTTATCTTCTGTAATACTGTCCGGTCTTCCTGCTTCTACAGTAAATTCCAATAAATGTGATAAGTCAAATTCCTGATTTATCCTATTTAGAATTCTCTTTAAATGTTCTGCAGAAACTGAAGTAGGGGTCCCTCCACCCATGTAAATAGTCTGGAGCTTCTTATGTTTCTGACTTTTTGCAACAAACTTAAGTTCTTTCTCTAATGCACAAAGATAAGAATCAATTTTATCTTTGTAAATCCCAATGGGATAAGAAGTAAAAGAACAATACAGACAAGTACTTGGACAAAACGGAATGCCAATATATAAACTGTAACCATCATCATACTGGACTTTTTCCAACAAAGATTTTTCTTTTTTTGCCACCTCGAGACATATCATGGCTTTTTGTTTCGTAGTGCCATATTCTTTCTGATAATGTTCCAAAATACTTTCTTCCAAAGTATCTTCCTCTAATAATTTTAATGCCACTTTCGTAGGCCGTATGCCTGTCATAGTTCCCCAGGGCAGGCTTTTTTTCGTATATTCTGATAATATATCATAAATTAAAAGCTTAAAAGGATTTTTAAATGTTTCTTTTTTGGTATAATCCCCCTCCAAAGTTCTCTTTATTTCAAACTTTGATTCTTCTATAAGAACCACTTTTGTCATTTCCCTTCCATACTCCACTTTAAGCTGGAAACGGGTTTCAAAAGCACCTTCCACTATCTTTTCATTTTCAAAAAAAGCTTGTAAAATACTCCTTATATCATAATTATACAAATCTTCATTTTGTACTAATCCAATCATATTTGCACCTTTTTCTTATATCAGAAATGGATTTGACTGCTTTTCAAAACCGATACTAGTAGCAGCACCATGTCCCGGATATACCAGGGTATCTTCCGGAAGAAGGAATAATTTATCTTTAATCGAAGCCACTAAAGTTCCGGCACTGCCTGTTGGAAAATCCGTTCTCCCAACACTTGCTTCAAATAAAGTGTCCCCTGAGATCAGCCAGTTCATATCTTTAAAATAATAACACATTCCTCCCATGGTATGGCCCGGTGTACTGATACATATTATTTGATTTCCTAGTAATTCAAGGATTTCACCATCCTTTAAATATACATCTGCCTGAATGCTCTCACTCTTTCCTCCAAGCGCTTTGCTTAAATTCCATTCCGGTTTGTTAAGTACCTCTTCTTCCAATTCATTGGCATAAACCATAATTTCTGGATACGTCTTTCTTAATTCCTCTACAGCCCCAATGTGGTCAAAATGACCATGGGTAAGTAAAATAGCTTTCGGTGTCAATTCCTTTGCATTCAAGATTCCCTCGATGACATTACCATGACTGGCAGGATCTACTATAACTGCTTCCTTTTTTTCCTCATTCATTATAAGGTAACAGTTCGTAGAAACCATTCCCAATGTTTTTATCAGCATAGAAAGTTTCTGCATATTTATCTCCATTCCGTTCACTTCACACTATTACATTAATTACTAGCCTTGAGTTCTTTCAATATCAATGATTCCCTCAATATTTCTTAATTTTGCAATAATACGGTTTAACTGTTCCGTTCCTCTGATATCAAAAGAAACACTGATGGTGGCTTTTCCCTGTTTATTTGTACGCACATTCATAGAAACAACATCAATATTCATTTCTGTAAGTGTTTTTGAAATATCTACCAAAACGCCGGAACGATTATTTGCAAACAATTTGATTTCTGTCGTATACATTGCTCCGGTATCTTCTTTTTCCTGATATTGCCATTCTGCATCCATCAACCGGTTTCTATCATCCTCATCCATACAAAGAACATTAATACAATCCGTTCTGTGGATAGAAATACCTCTTCCTCTGGTAACAAATCCAACAATCTCATCTCCGGGAACCGGACTACAGCACTTGGAAAAACGTACCGCTACGTCATCTACTCCCTTTACCATGATTCCGCCTTTAGACTTATTGATTTTTTTACCACCATCATTTTCAGCCTGAGCTGTTTGCAATACATCTGAATCCGTTATCTTTTTTGCATTTTCCTTTTCGTACTCCTCAAGGAGCTTGTTCATAACCTGTCCTTCTTTCAGACCGCCATGACCAACGGCAGCAAATACGCTGTCCCAATCCTTAAATCCGTACTTATTCATAACTTTCTGCATGTACTCAGGTTTCGCATAATCAGAATAATTAAGCCCTTTACTCTTACAATAGGAAGCCAGCAATTCTTTTCCTCTGATAATATTATCTTCCTTAAATTCCTGTCGGAACCATTGATTAATTTTATTTTTTGCCTGGGTACTTTTTACCAGATTTAACCAATCCCTACTGGGACCTTTTGAATTCTGTGAAGTAATGATTTCAATCCGGTCTCCATTTTTAATCTGATAATCAATAGGAACCTGTCTTCCGTTTACTCTGGCACCGATCATCTTATTTCCCACTGCACTATGAATGCTATATGCAAAATCAATCGGATTTGAACCATTTGGTAGACTTTTAACATCGCC
>JAFPAZ010000072.1 GCA_017390645.1 Lachnospiraceae bacterium | reverse complement strand
CTTCTATCAGGCTGCCGGTGCTTCCAGTTCTGTCGGTGTTTCCGATTCTGCCGGTGTCTCTGCCGGTGTTTCCGGTGCTTCTGGTTCTGCTGGTGCTTCCGGTTCTGCTGGTGCTTCCGGTTCTGCCGGTGTCTCCGCCGGGACTTCCGGTTCTGCCGGTCCTTCTGTTACCCTGGCAGGCTGTGCGCTATAGGAACTGGAATTTACAAGTTCCGTTCCAACCAAATTTCCATCCTCATAAATGTACTTATATAAATTCACCTTGTATCCCGTATAAGCTGCCTGTGTCACTTTCCGGTATCCTACCGGCTGTGCCGGATCAACTGTTACAATTTCTGCAGGTGGCTGAATCACAGAAACAATCTGGTTCTTAAACACAAGAGTCCGGTTTGCCGGTCTGGTTTCTTTTCCATAAATTTGGAACGTAAGATACGTATTATCATAAGTTCCCTCAATATAAATCGGCGTGTCCATATTATTCTTAAAAATAAAATTTTTCGCCTCTCCGGAAATTGCTGCATCTGCCGACAACTGAACATATCCAACTGTCATAGAGTGTGGAAATCTCTGCACCACTTCCAGTTCTGCAAGCAATACTGCATTATACAACGTGGTGGAAACCTGACAGACACCGCCTCCTATGCTTTTCACTACCTCACCATTGGAAAAAGCACCTGCATCATAGTAGCCATTCGCCCTGGTAAAAGGCATAATCGTACGGCTGGTATTAAATTCCTCTCCAGGCATCAACACAGTCCCATTAATAAAATTAGTAGCATTCTGCATATTGGTCTTACGATTCCAGTCAGAAGAACCAATATAAGTAGAAAAACTTCCCAAAACCGTAAATTCTACCTGGTTTAGCTCATCAGAAGTAACTTCTGGTACACTTTCTGTTACGATTACATCAAAAGCCGTATCTCCATATTTATAATCTTTTTCCAAAAACGCCAAAAATGCCTCTTTCGTGGCGGACATATCACAGGTAGTACCTACTACTTCCTCTGAAATCTGAATTCCCTCTTCCGTCTTATATATTGTGGCATTCTGTGGGGTATGGAACCACTGTGCCCCATTGATCTGAAACACTTCCTCAAAAATGGTTTCATTCAGGTCATAGCCAGGATAAAAATGTACTTCACCATGTTCGGCCTCTTCCTGTTCTTTGAAACGTTTGAGTAAATTTCCTGTCTTCCCATAATGAAATGCTTGTTCCACTACCTCTTCATAGGATAAATTAACCCCTAATTCACTCAACGAAAATTCATAAGACTGTTCTCCGATATTTAATGTAATCTTTTCTTCTCCTTTTTGTGGCATCGTCTGATTCAGTTTTTCCATAGCTTCTTCTTTTGTATTCCCGCCTATATAAACATCACCAATATAAATGCCGGATAAAATTTTTTCCTCATCCTCCCCCGCAAAAATCTTATCTGCGGAAAAAGCTGCGGTAGCAAGCAGCATAAAACCTGCCATTGCACCAACGAAATACCGTTTCCCTTTCATCTTATAAACCTCCATGTTGACAAAACAGTTACTTTTTTGTATTGTAAATTAAAGCAATCCTGCTAAAACTGTAGTAAGCAGCATTGTAATTAAAATTACTGCAATGATAATGATTGTTAATTTTTTACGTTTTTTCGTGTTATAAAGTTTAATCATAGTATTTTCCCTCACTTTGTTTATTATGTATTGAAATAATTCCTGATGATTCATGACTAGAACCATCCAGGATGAATTCTTTTTTTATCACGAACGTCAAGGTATACTTTTTCATACTACGTCTACGATAACATAAAAAAGAATAACTTTCAATCATCGATTTATGAAATGAAATAAAATGATTTATGTTACTGTTGTTGCTGTTTGAATAATAGGTAACCGCGAAAGCGCGCCTGCGATGTTTTGTTTCTTTTATGTCACTTTGACATAGAATATTATAGTTTCTTAATCCCTATGTCCAAACAGCACTGAAAGGAGTTCATTATGCGCAAGTTTCCACTCATTTTACCATCCTTCCTTGTTTTTTTAGTATGGTTCACCTACGAATTAAAGAAAAACGAGAAGAAAAACAAAGAAGGACTTCAGCAATTTTTAAAAACTGAAGCCGAAGCAAATAATACAAGAAAACAGGATATTTCAAATCTGGATTATGTCATTTTCCACCTTACCGACCTGCCACAATACAGCGGAACAAATTCTGACATTCTGTCCCAGCAAAAAAGACTTCTCTTTTTTGAAGGAAAGCAAATGCTGAATTTAAGCGCCTACACCAACACCCAATTAAAATTAATGTACGGTGCAGCAAATCTAGAAGCCTTAAGCACTGCAGATGTAAATTTTATTAATTTCTCCAGGGAACTGTTTAAATACGGTAAACTTCTTTATGAAGAAGAAGCCGAAGAACAAGCCCTTAAGGTTTTAGAATATGGCATCGACATTAATACGGACTTAAGTAAACATTATGCATTACTTGCAGAAATTTATGTAAAACACCAGCAAATGGATCAACTTTTACTGTTAAAGGAAAAAGCCGAAAACATCCATACCATGATGAAAGATTCCATCATAAGCAGTTTAGATGACCAGATTGCCTTGTTGGAAACCATAAGCTAAGCGCAAAGTATTATGTTTTGCATGTCCCAAAGTCATGTTTTTCATACCAGCATGGAAAACATGACCTTTTGCCCCGGTATCATCCTATTATTTTATTAAAATCCTCTTTGCATAATCTTGCCATGTTTCAAAATAATAGAATCAATTAACTTAGAAGCCTCGCTTTTAGATAATTCTTCTATGTTTTTTTCCATCTTCAGTCCGTGATAGGAAAGCAGGTCATTAAGATATTTTTTCTGCTTCAAGGTCATAGGCTCCACCTTTTTCTCTTTGACGGAAGAAACTTTTAGCATTTGTGGCAAAAAACTTTCCGGTTCTTTATCAAAAAATTCTTCCTTCATTTTTTGATAGATATAATATGTAGCCATGGCATCGTCTAAAGCCCTATGGGCATGTTCATTGACATAACCATAATAGTTACAAAGAGTTCCCAGTTTCCGGTCAGGTAAATCTTTAAGATGTTTTCTTGCTATTTTTAAAGTATCCAGAGTCTTTTTCTCAAAAGGAAGAAACAGACTGTCTGCGGCTGCCTTCATAAACTTATAATCAAAAGAAATATTATGACCTAGCACAGTATCTTCACTGGCAAAATTCAAAAAACCTTCGATTGCCTCTCTTTTTTCTAATCCACCCTCTACCATTTCCTGGGTAATGCCTGTAAGGGCCACAATTTCCAAAGGCAAAGAAACGTGTGGATGAATCAGACAAGAATAAGTATCCACCACGACACCTTTACAAACTTTTATGGCACCAATTTCGATGATTTCATTCTTTACCGGATTTACTCCCGTTGTTTCCAAATCATATACAATAAACGAATCCATTATTTTTCTCCCTTTCCGGAAGGACAGACCGGATTTAACGGACAGAGGGCACAGTTTGGATTCTGTGCTTTACAGATGGTTCTGCCATGGGTGATAATCTGAATATTATATAAAATCCATTGCTCTTTCGGCAGGACCTTCATCAAATCGTACTCTATTTTTTCCGGATCTTCTTCCTTGGTTAATCCTAATTTTCTTGAAATTCTTTTTACATGGGTATCCACCACCACACTGGGTTCATGAAAAATATTGCCCCGGATGACATTGGCTGTTTTTCTCCCTACTCCCGGTAAAGATACCAACTCTGAAAGTTCCCGCGGAACCTCTCCTTTGAATCTGGTAATCAACTGCCCGGCACAGGCTTTGATATTTTTCGCCTTATTTTTATAAAATCCGGTGGAATAAATGTCCCTTTCAAGCTCTTGTAAATCACATTCTGCGAAGCTTTTTAAATCCGGATATTTTACAAATAAGTCTTTCGTCACCATATTTACCCGCTCATCCGTACATTGGGCACTCAGCATGGTGGCAATCAGCAACTGCCAGGGAGTTTCATGATTTAAATAACACTTATATTCCATGCTG
>JAFPAZ010000071.1 GCA_017390645.1 Lachnospiraceae bacterium | reverse complement strand
TGATTTTACATGCCACGGTAATCGGCTCGCCATATTCATTCAGGTTTAACACTTCGTCCATAAGAGCAAAGGTAGCTTCGTTGTATTCTGAAACATAGCCGGCATATTCTTCATTGGACATGGAGTCAATGTCAGTATCCAGATATTTTTCTGATAATTCCGAATATTTGGTAAGGAGTTTATCCTGAAGAGTGGAATAAAAGATATATGGACGGATTTCCACGTTTACATAATAAGCTTCGTCCTTCTTTTCTACATCCTTCACCTTATAATCTGCTTTGTTCAATAAAGCAATGGCAAACTGGCGTAATCGTTCCCTTTCTTCTTCTGTAGGGTCTGTAATGAGACCAGAAGAAAGAAAATCATCAGTAATGGCTGTGATGTTTGATTCATAAATTTCGGCAGCCTCTGTTTCAGCGGCATTGGTAAGTTTCATATAGTCATCATAAACACCCTTGAAATTGGTATCCAAAACGCCTTGGACATAATTTTTATAGGTATCCGTATCGGTGTTAGAACATGCAGTAAGAACACCCATACTCAAAGTCGTACATAACACAAAAAGAAATCCTTTTAACTTCTTCATTCTTATTTTCCTTTCTAAAAAAATGTCAGTCATGAATGATTCATAAGCCTTAGTAATTCATACGTTTTAAAAATTTATAAACTACAGTCATTCGTACATTCCAATGATTCACACCATGAATCATTTTACATATATATTATACTTTGCCACAGAACGGGATATAATGCAAGAGTTTTTAAATAAAAGTCTTGCATTCGTTATGTATCATCGTATACTATAAGTATAGAAAAAGACACGAAAAAGGTGCCTGTATCATTACTGTTTATTCAGTAACCTGATTTTCGCTTTATTTCCCTTTACCAAAAAGGAGGTAACATATGATTTTTGAAACCCATGCTCATTTTGATGATGAAGCATATGATAAAGATAGAGATACATTATTAAAAAGCCTTAATTTTCACGGAGTAGAGGGCCTGGTAAATGTAGGTGCCGGCATGGCTTCTTCTAGAAAGTCCATAGAGCTTGCCAAAGAATATCCTTTTATTTATGCTGCAGTCGGGGTGCATCCGGAACATGTAGATGAATTAAATGAAGATGCCATGAAAGAATTAGAGGAAATGGCAAAAGAGGAAAAGGTGGTTGCCATTGGAGAAATCGGACTGGATTATTATTATGATGATGTTCCGAGAGAAATTCAAAAAAAATGGTTCAAAGAGCAGCTCGAACTGGCAGTGAAGGTGGCCAAACCCGTGATTATTCATAGTAGAGAGGCCGCATCCGATACCATGGAGATTATGAAGGAATATCAGGGAAAATTGGGTGGAATCATTCATTGTTTTTCGTATTCCAAGGAATGCGCAGATTTCTTTGTGAAATGCGGATATTATCTTGGCATCGGGGGCGTTGTCACCTTTAGTAATGCGAAGAAATTAAAAGAGGTAGTAAAAGAAGTGCCATTGGACCGGATGGTGTTAGAAACAGATTGTCCATATCTTACGCCAACGCCATACAGGGGAAAGAGGAACAGTTCTCATTATCTTCCTTATGTGGCGGAAGAAATCGCGAAAATAAAAGAAATACCTGTAGAAGAAGTGATTCGCATTACCAACGAGAATGCTAAGAGAGTATATGAAATTTAACATACTGAAAGGAAGGGTGAAGGATGGAAAAACTTAGTAACCCACAAAAAACCATAGAAGTAATTAAAAAATATCAGTTTAATTTCCAGAAAAAGTTCGGACAGAATTTTTTAATTGATGAAAGAGTCATTGATAAAATCATTGCGGCAGCTGAGATTACGAAAGAAGACTGCGTACTGGAAATCGGACCTGGAATCGGAACCCTGACCCAGATGCTGGCAGAACATGCAAAACAGGTCATTGCGGTAGAAATCGATAAAAACCTGATTCCGGTATTAGAAGATACCTTGAGTGACTATGATAATATTTTGATTATCAATCAGGATATTTTAAAAGTAGACATCAATGAATTAGTAGAAAAATATAACGGAGGAAAGCCGATAAAAGTGGTGGCAAATCTGCCATATTATATTACCACCCCTATTATTATGGGACTTTTTGAAAGTCATGTGCCTTTGGACAGTGTAACGGTTATGGTGCAAAAAGAAGTGGCACAAAGAATGCAGGAAGGACCGAATTGTAAGGAATATGGGGCCCTTTCCCTGGCGGTGCAGTATTATGCCAAGCCATATCTTGTGGCAAATGTACCACCGAATTGTTTTATGCCAAGGCCTAATGTAGGTTCTGCAGTTATACGCCTTACCCGGTGGGAACAATGTCCGGTACAGGTAGAAGATGAGAAATTTATGTTTGCACTGATTCGTGCCGCCTTTAACCAACGAAGAAAGACTCTGGTAAATGCAGTCAATAATGCCAGGGAGTTAGAAATTACAAAAGAGCAGATGTTACATGCATTGGATGAATTAGGCTATTTGCCAACCCTTCGGGGAGAAGCATTAAGCCTTCAGGAGTTTGCTACATTAAGTAATACATTGATGAAAGGAAAGTAACGGATTCCCAAAGGGATGGGAAAGGTTACGTGGAGACAAGATGCGAATTGGAATGTGTGACGACCAGAAAATATTTTTGAAGCAGATGCGTCAAATCATAGATAAGTATATGGAATTTCGGAAAATCCCTTATTCCATCGTGGAATTTTCCGGTGGAGAGGAATTGCTGGCATATGATCTTCAATTAGACATTCTGTTTTTGGATATTGAGATGTCGGGAATTGATGGGTTGGAAACTGCGAAACGATATCAGGTAAAATATAACAATGGAAATACTAAGATAATTTTTCTAACCTCTCATAATGAGTTAATGTCCAAGGGATATATTGTAAAGGCTTTCCGTTTTTTACTGAAACCGGTGGAAAAAGAAGCGTTAAAAGAGGCCATTGAAAGTGCCATTGATGAATTTTCCACAGACGAAGTGCTGGTACTGGATGCCAAAAATTATCATAAAGAGATATCGTATAAAGATGTCATTTATTTAGAAGCCCAGAATAAAGAAGTTTTGCTCCGGACCACGGATGGGTATGAAAGAATTACCGGGAAGATGGATGAATTCGAGGAAAAACTTCAAAATAGTGATTTTTACAGGACTCATCGAAGTTATATCGTAAATCTGTTATGGGTAAAGGAAATTGTAGGAAGTGAAATTATCTTAAAAAACGGAGAACGGGCCAAAATTGGACGGGATAAAGTAAAATTAATAAAAGAACGATTTTTTAATTACATTCGAAAAAATGCCAGGGGCTGACGAAGAGCGGGAAAATATCAAATTTTTAGCCATGGTTATAAGGATGAATAGTACTGTTTTTTTGAATCGTAACAAAAGAAGATAAAAATGATGGGAAAAATCATAAATTACAAGAAGAAGAGGTAAAAAAAGTGGAGATAGCATTCTGTTTTGTCATATTTTTTCTTACACTGTTAAAGTGTGGCTTGATTTCAAAAAACGTGCTGCATCTGCAGCAGGTTTATAAAAGCAAAAACACAATATTGGCCGTTTTACTATATATTTCATTATCCTGTTTTTCCGGGGTAATGAAAAATGACTGGATTACCAATATAGCCATGAGTATTTTTGTATTATTTGTTTTAATGATGTGTGTTGATAGTCAGAATAA
The DNA here is from genome assembly GCA_017390645.1 of Lachnospiraceae bacterium. Next base: position 4,789 of record JAFPAZ010000071.1, on the reverse strand, counting down.
AGGACGACTGTTTTTTGTAAATGTATGTACTTATTTGGTGGTATTTTGTTTTGACCACTTTTTACTGGCAATTATAAACATGATTCGGGAATATATGTTTCCAAACATTTATAAGTACATGACAGCCATTTTTTTCAGTCAGTTACTATCTTTCATTTTTTGGATTGTATTATGTATTTTGGTAAAGCGGAACAAAGATCAGTATGCTGAATTTTTCCAGAGAAGGTATTACCTTATGTTTACCGGAGTGGTGATGCTAAACGATATCTTAATTCATATCTCAGCTATGGTAATGTCTGATATGGAAGATCCGGCAGGAGTCCAGCTGGTAAGTGAAGTAGTGGTGATTATGTCGGTTGGTATGCTCATAGAGGTAGCAGTTATCATTATAAACCTTCTGGCAAGAGATGAATATAAAGATATCAACCGTGTAAATGAGCAATATTTGTCCATGCAAAGAAATCATTATGAAAAACTACGACAGTTAGACGAGGATACGAGAAAATATCGTCATGACATGAAAAGTCATCTTCAATGTTTAAAGACATTATCCGAGTTAAAAGATTATGACGAAATCGACCGTTATCTGGATAATATGGTAGAAAAACTGGCATCTGTGTCCCAGACCATAACCGTGGGAGATCCTATTATTGATGCAGTAATCAATGAAAAATTTGCAGAGGCAGAAAAGTACAGAATCGATTTTATGGTCAGTGGAAAACTGATTGGAAATTGTACTGTTGAGCCATTGGATTTATGTACTATTTTTGCCAATAGCATTAACAATGCTATGGAAGCCTGCATGGGACTAGAGGAAGGCAAACGAAAGATACGTTTATCCATTAAGACATTAGAAGATTACCTGTTGATTAATATAAAAAATCCGGTCAAAGAAAAGGTTTTGGTGGATGAAAACGGAAAAATTAAAACAAAAAAGAAAGATGCGAAGAATCATGGATTTGGATTGCAAAATATCACTGCCAGTGTAGAGAAATATCATGGGCAGGTAACGATTCATTGTGACGAAACAGAATTTTCTTTAGAAGTAATTATAAAGATGCGATAAGCCGGGATTTTAAAATAAGGTGACCGCAATCCTACCGGATTTAGATGCAGCTCGCTCATGGAAAAAACTCTTAGGATAAGTATGTTTCCAGGTTCTAAAATTGCTCACTTTCTCATATACTGATATGGAAAATGTCAACAAGCCTTTGAGGTGGTACGACGTCTTTAAAATAGCCAAGATAGTTTATCTGATTGTTTTAAAGGTAGTACCGGTGATATGTCCATACCATAGCAGAAAGTGAGTTTTTTTATGTCCAATTTTAGATTTATTTCATATTTATACGAGTACAAAAAAGAGCAGAAGGGGAGAAATACAGGATTTGTAAGAGTACGGGGACTAAATGATTTTATAGAACTGAATATGCAGATAAAGCCTGCAAAGGGGTCTTATGAGATTTATGTGCATTATGAGACTTTACCGGAAGTAAAATCTATCTTGGTTGGGACAATCAGGGCAGTAAATGGGGAATGCCATGGGGTTTTCCATAATATTTTACCGATTTTAAGAAAAGAGGGACTTTCTTTTTCTGCCATTGAGGCGTTAACAATCTGGCAGGATGGTGCGATTTGCCACGGTACAGAATGGTCTGAGTCGAAATGCCTTAACAGACTTTTGAGCGGGTATGATAGAAAACAGGAAAATCAGGGATGGCTCCAAACAAGTGAAAAAGAGCCGGAAGTAGAAGAAATTGGGGCGGAAGAAGGAAGAGAAGAAGATATAGAAGAAAGCAAAGGAAGAGCAGAAAACAAAGAAAGAAAAGAAAGTATAGTTAGCGAAGAAAGCAAAGATGTAGAAGAAAGCAAAGATGTAGAAGAAAGCAAAGATATAGAAGAAAGCAAAGATATAGAAGAAAGAAAAAATATAGAAGAAAGCAAAGATATAGAAGAAAGAAAAAATATAGAAGATAGCAAAAATATAGAAGAAAGCAAAGAAAGAGAAAACAGAAACATAACAGAAGAAAGAAGAGAAGGAAAAGAACGAGAAGTAAAAGAAAATAGAGGAAAAGCAGAAAAAGGCTGGGAAAAGAATTTTGTTAAGGAACCGGAAGAAAATCTGACATTGCAGGAAAAAGCAGAGGATACGGAGATAAAACCGGATTCTTCAAAGGATGTCAACCGGCTTATTGACGAAATTGTAAATGCTGGGGAAGAAACAGAATGCTTCTTTGTATCGGGCTGGCCAAAGCCAAAGACCATAGAAGAATTAATGTTGCAGTTAAAAACAATTCCATCCTTTGGAAATGAATCTTTTTTAAAGTGCGTGAAGATTATGCCAAAAGATATTGGATTGTTAAATGCAGATGACTGGTATTTGGGAAAAAACAGCTTTTTATTACATGGATATTTTGCGTATCAATATTTGATGCTTGGATATATCAGGTTTCAGGATGGAGGAAAACAGGCTGTTTTAGGAGTACCCGGAGTCTATAATAGCAAAGATAAATATCTTGCAGAATTATTCGGATTTACAAATTTTATACAGGCGAAGCAGCAGGAAATAAAAACAGGAACCTTCGGATACTGGATTACTTCCGTACATGAAAATATATCATGAGGTCAGGTTAAGAAAACCATACATAAGTACATTTCCATGATTCAGTCTGTGAATCATGGAGGTTAATTTTTCATGAAATGTTCATAAAATGTTAAAAAAAATAACATACATAAGACATAGTTAAATAGTAAGATATCTCATGTAGACAAGCAAAAATATTTTTTTTGATTCTCTCTCCCCCTCATTTTATAAAAGAGTCATCATATTTACGATGGAAAGATTGTAAGTATGATGGCTTCTTTTTTTTGTAATCTGCTAGTAATTTCGGAACTATTTGCAAGTAATTTCGGAACTATTTGCAAGTAATTCCAGAACAATCTGTGGCTATTCTAAAGTTAAATACCTTTTGCCTTGGGGAAAAAAGCTTTTGCCCTAATCTCATTTTAGTTATAACTTTTTCTTATAACAAGTAAAAGGATATGGATATTATACAAAAAAGGAAAAATGTGCTATCTTTATATCATACAAAACATATAGGAAAAGTATCGATAAAGAAACAGTCAAAAGAATGTATAAGCCGGATTCATTGAATATCCGGCATTGAAGAATAAAAGGGAGAATGATAAATGAGTGTAGATGTATCAACGAAGTGTATTCATTTAGAAAATGAATCAAAGGACAATTTATATGGGGCAGTCAGCTTTCCGATTTTTCAGACTGCAACATTTGCACATCCTAGTGTAGGGAACAGTACAGGTTATGATTATAGCAGACTGCAGAATCCTACCAGGGAACATTTGGAAAAGGTGGTTGCATCTTTGGAGAATGGGCTGGATGCACTGGCGTTTACCAGTGGAATGGCTGCCATATCTACCTTGATGGAATTGTTTCATCCGGGAGATCATTTGATTGCAGATGCGGACCTATATGGTGGAACCGTAAGGCTCTTTGACAATATCAATGAAAAGAATGGAATTGAGGTTACAAAAATCGATTGCGTCAGTGAAAATGTAGAGAATTATATAAAGGAAAATACGAAGGCGATTTACATTGAAACCCCGACCAATCCTATGATGAATGTAATTGATATTGAAAAATTAAGTGCAATCACGAAAAAACGAGGAATCTGGCTTATTGTAGATAATACATTTTTGTCACCATATTTTCAGAATCCGTTGGATTTAGGGGCAGATATTGTGGTACATAGTGGCACAAAATACTTAGGTGGTCATAATGATACTCTTTCCGGTTTTTTGGTGACCAAGGATGCCGAAATTTCAGAAAAGCTAAGATTTATAATAAAAACAACGGGAGCCGGTCTTCCGCCTTTTGACAGCTGGCTGATTTTACGAGGGATAAAGACCTTAGGAATCAGAATGGAGAAAGCGCAGGAAAATGCTTTTGAAATTGTTCACTGGTTAGAAAAACAAGAAGAAGTGAAAAAAGTGATTTACCCGGGACTTTCTCAACATCCCGGTCATGAAATCATAAAGAAGCAAAGCAGAGGATTTGGAGCAATGGTAACATTCGAAGTTACGAACGAAGCCTTTGCGAAGGGAATTTTAAAAAATGTCCGTCTGATACAGTTTGCAGAAAGCCTAGGCGGCGTAGAAACTTTGATTACCTATCCGGTAACCCAGACTCATGCAGATGTTCCGAAGGATTTATTAGAAAAAAACGGAATCAATGAAAGGGTGCTGAGGTTGTCAGTAGGAATTGAATCCGCGAAAGATTTGATTTTGGAATGTGAAAGAGTGTTTGAAGAAACAAGAAAGGAATTCGGTAGTTAGTGAATAAGTTAGATAAAATGTTATAGGAAAAAGCTATAGCAGACATTAGGTGAAATGTATGGAAGATTCTGAAAAAACAAAGGCATTGGTAGATGCTATTTTATCAGAAGAAGTAAGAGATTATATTAACAGTGAATATGACGGTGGTGTTGTACCGGTATTTGAATAAAAGAGATATAAAATACCCCCAGGTGAGATAAAAATGACACCTGGGGATTTTGGTAGTAGTATACAAAATATAGCCTGTATGATAAAAAAAATATGGAATGTTCATAAAATGTTAACAATTTTAACATGTTTTTGACGTAATTTAATAGTATTATAATTCACGTAGACAAGCAAAATATTTTTTTTGATTCTCTCTCCCCCTCATTTTATGAAAGAGTCATCCTGTTTATGATGGAAACATTATGAATAGGATGGCTCTTTTTTGCTGTTT
>JAFPAZ010000070.1 GCA_017390645.1 Lachnospiraceae bacterium | reverse complement strand
TGGAACCAGTGAACATTCCATGATCGGTAAATTCATTGATACGATTTTAGAAGATAAGGATTTACCATATACCTTAACCAGTTATTCCCCATGTTTCAGAAAAGAAAAAGGTGCTCATGGTATTGAAGAACGTGGTGTATATCGTATTCACCAGTTTGAAAAGCAGGAAATGATTGTAGTTTGTAAGCCGGAAGAAAGCAAGATGTGGTTCGAAAAGTTATGGCAGAACACCGTAGATTTATTCCGTTCTTTGGATATTCCGGTTCGTACTTTGGAATGTTGTTCCGGTGACTTGGCAGATTTAAAGGTTAAATCCATTGACGTAGAAGCATGGTCACCAAGACAAAAGAAATACTTCGAAGTAGGAAGCTGTTCGAACTTAGGTGATGCACAGGCTAGAAGATTAAAGATTCGTGTAAATGATGGTGCCGGTTCTAAATATTTTGCCCACACTTTGAATAATACAGTGGTTGCTCCACCTAGAATGCTAATTGCATTTCTGGAAAATAACTTAAACGAAGACGGTTCTATCCGTATTCCGGAAGCATTAAGACCATATATGGGTGGAAAAGACGTAATCAAATAAGGGTAAGATTTACTGCTATGGTGCTATAAATAAAATATGGATAGATAATGAAACCATTATCCATAAGAAATGATATAAGTTTTATCAACGGAAGATAATGAAACCACGATCCGTAAGAGATGATATAAGTTTTATCAAGGAAAGATCATGAAATCACGATCTGTACGAGATGATATAAGTTTTATTAAGGAAAGATAAATACGAACCTCGACGATCATTGAGATGTAAATGATAGCGAAAGACTCCTTTAAGAACAAAATATTTTTATGATATTTTTTCTTAGGGGAGTTTTTATTTTTTATTTATTGGAGATATTTCACACGATCCCTTGACGTTTTCGATGAATCGTCGTGGGTATAATTCTTTATTTTGTGCATAGAGTAATGAAAAAGGGGTTTTCCATGGATCCAACGGAATTTTTAGAAGAAGCAAGATTGAAACCTTTTATTTTATTCTTTTTAGTGGCAGTTTTAATGATAGGAGGAAGTGCTTATTTGGGAGAAAAAACATTGCCGGTAACCAATGATAAAACGGATGAATTGCCTATTTATTGCGTAGATACTGAGGAAAAAGTAGTCAGCCTGACCTTTGATGCAGCATGGAATGTGGATGATCTTGATGGGATTTTGGAGATTTTGGATAAATATAATATCAAAGCGACTTTTTTTGTGACCGGAGAATGGGTATCAAAATATCCGGAAGCAGTGAAAAAACTATATGAAGCCGGACACGACATAGGAAATCATGGTGATAATCATAAACATATGAGTAGTTTGTCGAAAGAGGAAAATATCAGTGAAATGCAGGGTTGCCATGATAAGGTAAAGGCGCTGACCGGATATGACATGAAACTTTTTAGAGCCCCTTATGGGGATTACGATGGAGATTTGATAAAACAGGCAAGGGAATTCGGATATGAAACCATACAGTGGGATGTGGACAGTCTGGATTGGAAGGATTATGGAATAGATTCCATTGTGCAGTCTGTTACGAAACATGAACATTTAGGCAATGGTTCGATTATCTTACTTCATAATGGGACTACATATACAAAAGATGCCTTAGAACCAATGATACAAAAGCTTTTGGAACAAGGGTATACCTTTAAACCGGTATCGGAATTGATATTACCCCAAGATTACAGAATTGACCATGAAGGAAGACAATATTCTATAAAAGGGGAATAGAACAAAACCGACAGAAAGCCAAGTGGATCTTGTGTCGAATCTACTTAGAAAGGTT
>JAFPAZ010000069.1 GCA_017390645.1 Lachnospiraceae bacterium | reverse complement strand
TTTTTGTTGTCGGTACTTTTACTGGCGAGTAATGGAAGCAAACTACAGGATTCTTATGAGGTTTATAGGATATATATGCGATATGTGGATGTAATTTTAGCGCTTCTTCTGCCACTAATTGTTTATGCAAGAAAACGAAAGAAGGAGGGTGTTATAAAATGAAGAAGGAATTGGTTGTAATAATTTTAGTCTTTTGTCTGACAGGTATCTTTGGGGGCGCCAAGGATATTGAGGATGAAAACTATGTTCTGGTGCTGGGAATTGATGAAAATGCCCAGGGTGGCTATGTTCTTACCTATTTATATCAGGATGGAACGAAGGAAGAGAAAAAAGTACTTTCTTTCAAGGGGGAGGATTTTGCTGAAATTGAGAAACAGTACGATAAAATGGCGTATAAAAAACTGGAATTAGGGCATATTAAGGCGGTTTTGATAGGGGAAAGTCTGTTACAGGAAGATAAGAAAGATAAGATGTTAGAGGAATTCAAAAAAGAGGACATTCCATATCTTTGTTATGTTTATCAGGCGGCGGACGCTAGAGAAATACTGGAAAAGGAGGTTTCGGAGCCTTTTGGGCTTACCACTCTTTTGTATCAGGGGTTTGTGGGAGAAAAGAAGGAGGAACGGGCTCAGTTGGTGGATTTGTTTGCAGAGGGGGAGGATGAGAAGGGTATAAAAGCGGATATTTCTGTCAATCCTTAAAATGAGTGAGATGGTAATGCAGCAAAAATATTTTATGTGAAAGTAATGAAAAAGAAACAAAACACCTGTTTTTAATAGTTTTGCGATTACCTGTTGATACGAGATTGGGTAAAAAGATATTTTGCCCAATGATATCTACGAATTGCTCCGCAATTTAGGGTATTGTTATATTTTAAGGAAAAGAGGTTGGAAGTATGAATTTAGGCAGAGGTGCTATATTAGGAATTTTATTGGGGGTGCTGGGAGGCACTGTTTTGGCTGTTTGGGATGTGTCCAATGATGCTAAGGATAGAAAAAGTAATCAGGAAGAACTTAGCGAACATGTCATTCGGTTTCATGTCCGGGCAAACAGTGATGAGGAGGAAGATCAGCAATTAAAGGAAGAGGTAAAATCAAATCTGGTGGAATATATTTCGCCTGTTTTAGAGCAGTGCAGTTCCAGGGAAGAGGCCCAAATTGCATTGGAGGAAGAGATGGAGGAGCTTGAAAATATTGCTCTTATCACTATTCATGATGCGGGATATGATTATCCTGTGTCCATTTATTTTAGCACGGAAGATTTCCCGGTCAAGGAATATGGGGATATATTGGTTCCTGGTGGGGAGTATGAAGCTTTGAGGGTGGACATTGGGGAAGCTGCAGGGCAAAACTGGTGGTGTCTGATTTACCCACCTTTATGCTTCATAGATGGCAGTACCGTCATTGTGGATGAAGATGGGAAAGAAGTACTAAAGGAAGAGGTAGGAGAAGAGGCCTATGAGAATATGCTGATTGAGGATAAGCCGAAAGTGGTGGTGAAGTTTAAGCTGTATGAGGAACTGAAAGAGTTGTTTTTGAAATAAGTGTCCAATAGAGAAACTTAGCTACGATTTCTACTTTGGATAAAGGAAAAGTCAGCTGGTTGATAAAAATGCGAAAACCCTTAGTTTCTTGGGGTTGCAACCCCCAGTTGACAAATTGCCAGCCGTGATTTTCTTGCAGGTAACCCACAAAAATGATAAATTTGAGTTAGTTCCAAGGGTATCTGAGATACTCTTGGGAAAATAAAAAAAGAATGGAGATTACTATGATTTTAGCTGACAAAATTATTCTTGAAAGAAAGAAAAACGGCTGGTCTCAGGAAGAGTTAGCCAACAAATTGGGAGTAACAAGACAGGCGGTTTCGAAATGGGAAGGAGCACAGACCACACCGGACTTGCAAAGAATTCTTGAAATGAGTAAGTTATTTGGAGTAACAGTGGATTACCTAATCAAAGATGAAATTGATTCAGAAGAATGTATTGAGGGCATGGAGGAAGAGAATCCTTTGGTACATAGAATTAGTATGGATCAAGCCAATGAATTCCTTGCTGTAAAAAGGAAAACCGCACCGAAAATTGCATTGGCTACATTGTTATGTATTATTTCTCCCATTAGTCTGTTTCTTCTTGGTGCAGGAGCAGAGGAACATCTGATTCCTTTATCAGAAGATGCAGCAGGTGGAATTGGTATGATGATACTTCTTGCCATTGTAGCGGTTGCCTGTGCAATCTTTATCAGTTGTGGTATGAAGACGAAGCCATATGAATTTCTGGAAAAGGAAATGATAGAGACAGAATATGGTGTAACAGGAATGGTGAAGGAAAGAAAGCGTCAGTACGAGGATACATATACGAAATATAATATTGCCGGTACGATATTATGTATTATCGGTGCCATGGTGTTGTTTGGAAGTAATATTTTTGGTGACAATGAGTTTATTGCTACGGTATGTTTGTGTGTGATGTTTGCTATTGTGGCCGTTGGTGTGAGATTTTTTGTGATTGCCGGTATCAATCAGGCAAGTTTTGAAAAGTTATTGCAAGAAGGCGATTACAGTATTAAGGAAAAAACGAAGTCACCGTTAGGGGAAACGGTTAGTACAGTTTACTGGCTGGTTGTAACGTCGGCCTTCCTTATCCTTGGGTTTATGGGAAATGAATGGAAGACTGCAGGGCTTATCTGGCCGGTTGCAGCGGTGTTGTTTCCGGCAGTTTGGGCTTTGGTAAAAATGTTTGAGAAAAAAGATAATTGATTCCGTTTGTAGCAAAGTCCAAGTTTGAAAGAGGTATAGTAGCGATGATGCAGGAAATGTATTTGTTATGAAAGAAGAGTGGAATTTTAAATTTTAATTTTCGCAGGGATAAGAGGTCTGAGGGAACGTTGCATTTTAAACGAAAATCCGTTATACTAACCATAACTGACAAAAGGGGTTTTGAAAGGGAGTGGATTAGACATGGGAAAAGTAGAAAATAAAGTAAATGTAACGTATATGTCAAATGATGTAGGAATTGGAATACAGGATTTTTTGGAATTACGTGAGAATCATAAATTTTATATTGATAAAACCTCATTTATCAAGGACTGGTGGGAGAGCG
>JAFPAZ010000068.1 GCA_017390645.1 Lachnospiraceae bacterium | reverse complement strand
TTTTCGCCTAATTTTGCGGCAATCCCGTTTTTAATAGTTATAATTTGAGTGATAGAAAGTTCTATACCATTTTCAGCAAGAAAAGCCTGTACTTCAGCATCGGTTTCTAAAGATACTAATTTTTCAAGAAAAGATTTGTCCTGTAATAAAATATTTAATTTGTCATTCATAATAATTAACCATCCTTTTATTTAATATGTATGGTGTTACCAGCGTCTATTAGTCCAAGTATTCACTTTATCGCCAATTGAAACTAACGCAGCGGAAGAAGCACTGATAATACTTGCAATACCGATAGCAGCCGCAAGTGTTAAACTGCCACCAGAAACATTTTCAAGGTTGTCTTCAGATAATTCACCTTCAGCTTGCTGTTCTAAGATATTTCGAACAGATGTAATATCTTCTAAAGTGAGTTCTATCCCTTTTTCTTTTAATAATATCTGAACGTCTTCAGGAGTTTCCTGTTGAATCAATAATTCAGCAAACTTGCTGTCAGAGAGAACCTCTTTTAATAATTCTTCATTCATAGTAGTAAATTCCTTTCTGTAAAATTACCAACGTCTATTGGTCCATGAATGTACTGCTTTACCGAGTTTAAAAGCACCGGAAGCAGCAGCACTACCGATAATTATGCCACAGATAACAGAAGTAATAGCAACACCGCCAGAAATGGCTTTAAGATCATCTTCAGATAATTCTGTTTCTTCACTATTTAATGTATTTTTAATAATAGCGATTTCATCAAGACTTAATTCTAGTCCTTTGTCGGCAAGTGACTTTTGAACTTCTTCTGCGGTCTCCATTTCTAAAATAGAAGCCACAAATGTGTCGTCAGAAAATAGTTTTTTTAATTGTTCTTCGTTCATAAATATGGTTCTCCTTTCAAAAATAATTGTATGAATTTATATACAACGGAAACAAGAAAAGTGTTACAATATTTTATTTTATTTTTTTAAATTGTAACAAAAGCGAGGTTTGAATTGTATATAAATTTAAAGCTGGTTTTGTAGAGGTGAAAAGGATGAGTGTTACAGTAAAAGAATATCTGACATATTTTCGACATAGAGAGTATCCCAATTTTATAGCAAAAGAAGATTTGGAAAAATTAGAAAACGTAGAACGGATATTTGGAGAATTAGAAACAAAAGAAACGATTTTGGAAATTTGTTTATCGAAAAAAGATACTGGCTGCGATTATTCCATTCGTATAGATGTGGATTCTCCATATGTAAAAGAGTATTGGTATGAACTGGATTCTGATGCGTGCAGTAAAGAAGATATTCCGGCATGTTATTTTATAGATGCTTCTAAAGTAATACCGGGAGAAGATAATCACATTTTTTATGATACGGTGCTTGTTCAGCTTATTGGAGAGGAACGGTTAAGCAGATTACGTAGTCAGTTAGAATTGTGTGTAGCAAAACTGAAAGGAAAATCAAACAAACTTTTTCAATTGGGTACGATGACTGGACGACAGGAATTAGACAGAATACGTTTTTTTACAGATGATTTAACCAGAACGAATTTTGTTAATTATCTGAAAGAACTGAATTGGAAAGGAAATTTAAAAGCATTAGATACCTTTTTAGAGCAGTGGGAAAGCTATAGTGATGGAAAAAAGTTTATTTTAGATTTTGATATATTGGAAGATGGAATTTCTGAAAAAATTGGAATTTGTTTTGGAACAGTAAGTAAAAGTCCACAGGTGATGGATGAATTCTTGACAGAATTACAAAGCAAAGGGTTGTGTATGCAGGAAAAAAAGGAAGATGTCCTTCGTTTTATACAGGCATTTCCGTCTCATACACCATTTATTCAAAACGATATTTCACATTTTAAAATTCCATTTTTGAAAGATGTACCTTTGATGGCAAAAGCATATTTAAGACAGGGAAGTGTATGTTTTTATAATGGATTTCAAGCATATGATACACCAGTATTAATGAATTTAGAGTTGACAACCAGATGTCCGCTTCGATGTCCACAATGTTATTGTGATTTGACAAAAGGAAAGGATATGGAATTAGAAACGGCATTGTATTGGCTCAAAGAAGCTGCGAAAAATCGTGTAAAAACCATTAATTTAAGTGGTGGTGAAACGATGCTATATCCTCATTTATCGAAACTCATTCAAACGTGTAATGAATTAGGAATGGAAAGTAATATCGCATTGTCAGGTTATGGTGTGGACAAAAAGGTTTTGGAAAAACTGATTTTAGATGGTGTTTCTGGAATTTTTATTTCATTAAACGGAAGTACAGAAGAAATCAATGCACATAGCAGAGATGGTTATTCATTGGCGATTCGTGCTTTAGAAGTGCTTGATGAAATCGGATATAAAAAAACCTGTATCAATTGGGTGATGCATTCAAATAATACAGATGATTTTCTAAATATGATTCGATTGGCAGAAAAATATCATGTTGCAGAAATTGAAGTTATGGTATTTAAGCCGGATACGGCACATCAGAGGGAGAGTATACCAAGTAAAGAACAAATTTTACAGATAGCAAAACAAATAAAAGAGTATAAAGGAACAGTACATATAAGAGCAGAAGAATGTTTTTCACAGCTTCGTGTCGTTTTAGGACAGCGTTTTTTTACGAATTTGAACCGTGGAATAGCAAAAGGCTGTGGGGCGGGGCGAGATGGTATTAGCATTAGTGTAGACGGTAAGATAACACCATGCAGACATATAGAAATAAAAGAAGAATATAAAACAATAAGAGAATATTGGGATAATTCAATTGTATTAAAACAATTACGGCAGATGGAAGAAAAAATGGAAGAACCTTGTGCAGCTTGTAATTATAAAAAATATTGTCTTCCTTGTGCGGCAGTAAACTGGAAGATGAAAGGAAGAATCTTTATGGGAGAAGAAAGCTGTAGATTAGGAAAAAGAAAGTAGGATAAGGAGATGGCTATGTCGGAAGAAAAATTGGTATTAGTGAATTTCTTAGATAAGGCGATTGGTGAGGAAACAAAGATGGAAACACACAGAAAAGGATTGCTTCATCGAGCATTTTCTGTATTTTTATATAATGGGAATCAAATGTTAATACAAAAAAGAGCAGCAGGAAAGTATCATTCAGCGGGATTATGGGCAAATACTTGCTGTTCGCATCCTAGAATTGGAGAAAAATTGGAAAATGCTGTGGAAAGAAGACTTTTAGAAGAAGCGGGAATCAAATGTCCGGTTGAACATTTGACATCTTTTGTATATCGTGAAACTTTCGGAGAGTTATCAGAGTATGAATTAGATCATGTATTTGTAGGAGAATATGAAGGAGCATTTTACTGTAATTTGGAAGAAATAGAAGAAATGAAATATATAGATATAGATGAACTTGCAGAAGATATGATTTTGTTTCCAGATAAATACGCTGCATGGTTTTTGACGGCATTTCCAATCGTTTATAAGTATATTTTAATGAAGATAAAGAAAAAGGAAGTTTCCGATATAGGAAAGGATGAGAGATGATACCGGTATATTGTATGGAAGAACATCACGAAGCGTTTTATTATTGGGGGCTTGCTGTTGAAAATGGATATCTCCAAAAAGAAGGAAATACATTGTTTCATATAGATCATCACGATGATTTGGAAAATGGAGGTTATTTTTGGGATTTTACAAAGCCTTTTCTGAATTTGGAAGAAAGAAAACGATTTACTTATGAAAGTCTGGGAATTGCTGATTTTATTGTTCCTGCTTTGTATGAGGGAACTTTTTCAAAGATGTATAATATGAAAGCAGTTCTTCCAAAGGCGTTTCAGAGTCAAGAACGATTTGTAAGACGTGTAAGTAATAATGCACTGGTAATGGGTGAATATATACCATTTATCCATGCTTCTTATCGCAAAGAAGGGAATGAAAAATATAAATTTTTTACTTATTATGAGGGAAGTCTTACTGAAACAGAACGATTGGAAAATGTAGTATTGGATATTGATTTGGATTATTTTTGCTGGGACGATTCCTTACAGACAGTATCTCCAAAAAGAATTGCGATTACAAAAGAAGCATATGAGGAATATCTGGGAAATCCGTATCATCCATTTCGGATTTTACCAAGAAGATTGTTAAGAACGGAAGAAATAGATGGAATTTATTATTTGCGTTATGAAGAACCTGTAATTTGCGAAAAAAAAGCAGATGAAGCAAAAATACGAAAACGAATAGAACGGTTTATAGAATGGATTAAAAAGATGGAATGGCAGCCTAAAATAATTACGATTTGCCGTTCTATGCATTCAGGATATTTACCAGCTGAATATGCACAGTTTGTGGAAGAAGAGTTGAAAGCCGGTTTGGAAAATATTTATAAAGAATTGGCATATCAAAACTAAAAATGGGAGGAAAAGAAGATGAAGATTTGAAATAGAATTTCGAGATAGCGGTGTACCTTATAATCCATTAGAAAAGGAAGAACCGGATATAACATTAAGTGCAGAAGAACGCAAGATTGGTGGATTGGGTATCTTTATGGTGAAAAAGTCAATGGATGATGTGAAATATGAGTATAAAGATGGAAAGAATTGTTTAATATTACAGAAAAATTTGTATTCCCTCGTATCGTGTAACACGATATAGTGCTGAGTTTAATAGCTCATTTTTAGTAAACGTATGGAGAATATAGGAAACAATGCAGTTGGGCAGAAGTAACGCCGGCAAAATTATATTGAAAAAAGAACTTATGAAATAAAGAA
>JAFPAZ010000067.1 GCA_017390645.1 Lachnospiraceae bacterium | reverse complement strand
TTCTTTTTGCTTTGGATTTATAACAGCATCTGCTTTTGGAAGCTGTTCTATCTTGCTACCCTCCTGCATGATAAATGGAACATCATGATGATCTGTTATGATAACTGTAAGTCCATTTTCCTTCGCAAGGGCAATCTGATTCACTGCTGCAATACCATTATCACAAGTTAGTATCGTATCAATTCCGTCTTCCACAGCCTTCATTACCATTCTTTCATTGATCCCATATCCATCATTGATTCGGTCTGGTATCTTATAATCTACATCTGCCCCTATTTCCTGCAGTCCCCGGTAAAGAACATAATTTGATATTACTCCATCTACGTCATAATCAGAAATAATCCTGATTTTACTCTGATTTTTTATCTTTTCTTCCAAAATAGAAACTGCCTTCTCCATATCCTTTAATAAATAAGGTGAATACATATCTTCCTTGTTTCCATATAAATATTTCTTAATATCTTCCTCTAGAACAATATCCCGATTCCGAATCAGCCTGGCAATCAGAGGGTCTACCTTAAATTTCCTTCCTATCTCATTAAAATCAGCTTTTTTCGTACGTAACATCCACTTTTCTCTCATCGTTTTTTCCTCTACTATAATTTCCTTAGTTTCCTAATAGCGTCATTCAAATTATAACATCAATAACTTTCCATGCTTTTTGATACCAACATCATCATATTACGAAAGAAAAACCATGAAGTCTGACAACCCCATGGTTTTTTCCTTATTTTACTTTTTCTATATTCATTACTGTTCTGTAATGGCTGTCTTTTTCTTCTTTGTACCAATCTTCTTTAATAATAACCACAAAGGACCAGTAATACATACTGAAGAATAAGCACCACATAAAATACCTGCCATTAAAGTAAGAGCAAATTCCTTAATAGAAGGAACACCTATAATATAAAGAACCAATACCATAACAAAGGTTGTGAGTGAAGTATAGATTGTTCTAGTGAAAGTTTGGGAAATACTTGCATTTACCACTTCCTTCAAATCACTCTTACCCATAGTTCCTAAATTCTCACGGATTCTATCAAAGATAATAATGGTTGCATTAATCGAATAACCAACAATTGTCAGCATACATGCAATAAAGGTATTTCCAACAGACAATCTTGCAACAGAATAAACGGTAAATACAATCAATACATCATGTACCAATGCTAATACAGCACTTGCACCAAAACGAACATCTTTAAATCGGAAAATAATGTATATCAACATACAAATCGTTGCTATGATAACACAAATAAAAGCATCCAGTCTCATTTCACTACTGATAACAGAGCTAATGGACTCTGAGGAAAAATCAGTGACTGCAAATTTTTCCACTAAAGCTGTTTCTACATTTTGTCTTTGTTCATCACTTAACTGTGTTGTCTTAATTATTAATGTATTACTATCTTCTACAGGCTGAACCTGGATATCTGCTACAGAAACCCCTGCTGCCTCAGCAATCACAGGCACAACCACTGTTTCTGCTTCAGATACTGTGTATGCCTTATCATAAGTCGCTTCAATGGTGGAACCACCTTTAAATTCCAAACTATAATTTAAAATCTGACCGGTTTTATCTTTATTAATTGGTAAAAATACAAAACCTAACACAATACCAACAAAAGAAATAAGATATGCAACCTTACTGAACTTTGCATAATTCTTAACCTTTACCTTCTTTTGAATACCATAGAATTTCTTATCCTGTACTCCTAATTCAAAAAAGGCTTTCATCAAATGCTTTGTAACAAACAACGCTGTAACCATAGACAAAACAATACCGATTGCCAAAGTCTGCGCAAATCCTTTAATGGAACCGGTACCTCTCCACCATAACACAGCCGCTGCAATTAAAGTAGTTACATTACCATCAAAAATAGCTGAAAATGCTTTACTAAATCCATTTTGAATCGCCGTACGAACCGAAACACCATTTCCGATTTCTTCTTTAATACGTGTATAAATAATTACATTTGCATCTACAGCCATACCAATGGATAAGATAATACCTGCAAGACCAGGTAAAGTTAATGTTACATTAAAACCATTTAGGGCCAGCAACACAAGAAGAACATATGCAATCAAAGCTAATGTTGCAACGACACCCTGGAACAGGTAAATTACAATCATAATAATGCATACCATACCTAGTCCAATTGCTCCTGCAAGCAACGTAGTATCAATGGCATCCTGTCCTAGCTTCGCACCTACAATTTGTGAACGTAATTCCTTTAATTCTACAGGTAATGCACCGATACGGATATGAGTTGCAAGATAATCTGCTGCCTCATAATCTTCCATGCCACTGATGGATGCAACACCATTAGAAATAACTGCATTTACGGTTGGAAAACTGATTACTTCTCCATCATATACAATGTAAATAATTTGTCCTAAATATTGTTCTGTGGCTTCTGCAAATTTAGTAGCACCTTCATCTGTTAATTCAAGACCAACCACATAGGAAGTTCCCACTCCCGAAGTATCTGCACTAACATATGCATTTGTAACGTCTGAACCGGTTAACACTACAGTTTCTCCATCCGGAGCATAAAACTCAAGAGCACCAGGAGTTCCTAAATCCTCAAGAACAGCATTTGCATCTTCTACCGCCGGAATTTCAACAGTAATACGATTATCACCTTCCTGGTATACTTCCGCTTCTGTACTATACTTTTCAACACGCTGTTGCAATTTTGCAAGGGTGTCTTTAATCTGGGTTTCGGTGACATTATCACCCTGAATTTCATAGGTAACACTAACACCACCTGCAAGGTCTAATCCTAATTTAATGTTCTTTGCTGCACCTGCTGTATCAATTAGTCCAAATACCACCGTATAAGAACTGAGTACGACACAAAGGAAAAACACAACAAGCGTAATGATACTTTTTTTCTTTGCTTTCATTTTTCTTTTCTCCTTTACTCATCTTCCTGCTCTGCCAAAGCCGCTTTTATCATAATGGCGCATTCAATACGTTTTTTCTGCAATTCACATCCAATATCATATGCGTCCAAAATGGAACCATGGAACTTATATGAATTAGCTGCACAACCTCCACTACAATAAAATCTTGCAAAACAGTCTTTACATTTTTCTTTTGCATAAACATTACATAATTTAAACTCATCACGCAATGCTACATTGGTAATTCCATCTTCTAAATTTCCAATTAAATAATCCTCTTCGCCCACAAACTGATGACAAGGATACAAGTCTCCCCATGGTGTAACAGAAAGATACTCTACTCCGGAACCACATCCGGACAAACGTTTCGCTACACATGGTCCCTGTTCTAAATCAATCATAAAATGGAAAAAATTAAATCCATTTCCTTCTTTTTTTCTCTTAATCAATTCCTTTGCCAAAATATCATACTGTTCAAATAGAATTGGCAAATCTTCTTCCTTGATGGCATATGGTTCTTCCGGCAGAGAAACCACAGGTTCAACAGAAATCTGTTTAAATCCTAAATCCGCAAGATGTAACACATCCTTTGAAAAATCAAGATTATAATGTGTACATGTTCCTCTTACATAATAATTGGTCTGATTTCGAAGGTTTGCCAATTTGATGAATTTCGGCATAAAAATGTCATAACTTCCCTTCCCATTCGGAGTCGGGCGCATTCTGTCATTTACTTCCTTTCTTCCATCCACACTTAAAACCACATTACTCATTTCTTTATTGGCAAATTCCATTACCTCATCACTTAATAACATTCCATTGGTAGTCAATGTAAATCGGAAATTCTTATTATATTTTTCTTCCAGACTTCTTCCATAAGCTACAATGCCCTTTACAACCTCAAAATTCATAAGAGGCTCTCCACCAAAGAAATCTACTTCTAAATTTCTACGATTACCAGAATTCTGAATCAAAAAGTCAATGGCCTTCTTACCAACTTCAAGACTCATTAAGGACTTGTCCCCATTGTATTCACCTTTTCCCGCAAAACAATATTTACATGCCAGATTACAATCATGAGCAATATGTAAGCAAAGTGCCTTTACTACAGTCTGACGTTTCTTAAAGTCAATTACATACTCTTTATATTCATCTTCCGCAAACAGTAATCCTTCTTCTTTTAATTCCTCTATTTCTTCATATGCTTCTTTAATATCTTCTTCTTTGTACTTGGATGATAATTTATCTACAATTTCTCTAAAACCATCCTGCTCATAAAGGGCAATCACATCATATACCACATCATCCACTACATGAACTGCTCCACTGCATACATCCAATACAATGTTATAGTCGTTATTTTTATATTGATGAATCACTTATTAAACTCCTTTCACAGTAATAGAGTCCGTTCGAACGAATCGAACGGACCCTACCCAATTACTTATTATTCTCGCAGCTTTGATTTCCTACAGTACAAGATGTCTTGCATGCTGATTGACAAGAAGTTTGACATTCACCACAGCCACCTTTAGCCATAGTATTCTTTAAAGTCTTGTTGGTTAAAGTCTTAATACGTTTCATTAAAGACGCCTCCTTTATTTACTTAGCTCGTATGATTATAACATAAAGAAATCAAAAAGTGAAGAGGAAATTTCATTTTATGCCAACATCCCCCCAAGCATTCCACCACCGGTACAAAGCATCAACATAGTCAAATTCGACTTATCCATTAATGCACCGCCATTTCCTAATGCATAAGAAACAACCAACAGTATTGCAGTATACATGACACCCAGACCTAAGCCCCATAAAAACTTTCTTTCTTTCATTCTCTTACCACAAATAAAGCCCCCCATAAAATTAGCAATAACATAGGTTGCGACAATCATAATATTTACAATTCCCTCTTTTATTTCATATTGAAATACAAAATATGAAAGAATTGCCAATATAACTCCTGTTACCAAATAACTGATAAGTAATGCTTTCCCCATCTCTACAATTTTCATTCCCGTTTCATTCCTCCCACTTTAATACTTAGCATACAACAAAAACATTTTAGTAGTATTTTCCCCAAGCACGCATTCTTTCCTAATCACTACACCTTTGAGTCATTTCTTAAAAATCTAATTTTTTTCATATTTCACTGATGAATGCCTCAAATAATATCGTTTAAATGCTTTCATGAATACATTATATGTCCGAAAAAAACATTTATGAAAAAATTAATTTTAAAAAGTGTTTCAAAAAGTGACAAAAAGATAATAATACTACTTGCAAAAAAAGATTTTTCTTGTACAATATTATTGGAACATAATGCAAATAATTACCTAGAAAGGACTTATAATATGATAAGCGCAAATAATGTAACATTAAGACTTGGTAAAAGAGCCTTATTCGAAGATGTAAACATCAAATTTACAGAGGGAAATTGTTATGGATTAATCGGAGCCAATGGTGCCGGTAAATCTACCTTCCTTAAAATTTTATCTGGTGTCATTGAACCTTCTAAGGGTGATATCACAATGAATGCCGGAGAACGTCTTTCTGTACTTCAACAGGATCACTATAAATACGATGAATATCAGGTTCTTGACACTGTTATTATGGGAAATGCCCGTCTTTACGAAATTATGAAAGAAAAAGAGGCCATTTACGCAAAAGAAGATTTTACAGAAGAAGATGGAATCAAAGCTTCTGAATTAGAGGGCGAATTTGCAACTTTAAATGGTTGGGAAGCTGAATCCGATGCTGCCACTTTATTAAATGGACTTGGTATCGAAAATGATTTACACTATAAATTCATGCACGAACTAACCGGTTCCCAAAAGGTTAAAGTTCTTCTTGCCCAAGCCCTTTTTGGAAATCCTGATGTTTTATTATTAGACGAACCTACCAACCACTTGGATTTAGATGCAATTGCATGGCTGGAAGAATTTCTAATCAATTTTGAAAATACAGTAATTGTAGTATCCCATGACCGTTACTTCCTAAACAAAGTATGTACCCATATCGCCGATATCGATTATGGAAAAATCCAGTTATATGCCGGTAATTACGACTTCTGGTATGAATCCAGCCAATTAATGATCAAACAAATGAAAGAAGCAAATAAGAAGAAAGAAGAAAAAATTAAGGAATTACAGGAATTCATCCAACGTTTCTCTGCAAATGCTTCCAAATCAAAACAGGCAACTTCCAGAAAACGTGCTTTGGAAAAAATTGAACTGGATGACATCAGACCTTCCAGCCGTAAATATCCATATATCGATTTTAGACCAAACAGAGAAATTGGAAATGAAGTATTAACGGTATCAAATCTTTCCAAAACTATAGATGGGGTCAAATTATTGGATAATATTTCTTTTACCGTTGCAAAAGATGATAAAATAGCTTTCGTAGGGCCAAATACCATTGCCACTACTACCCTGTTTAAAATTTTAGCAGGAGAAATGGAACCGGATGAAGGAAACTATAAATGGGGAATTACAACCAGCCAGGCCTATTTCCCAAAAGACAACACCAAAGAATTTGACAATGACTTAACCATCGTAGACTGGCTTACCCAGTTTTCAGAAGAAAAGGATGTAACATATGTACGTGGTTTCCTTGGAAGAATGCTATTTTCAGGAGAAGAAGGCGTGAAAAAAGTAAAAGTACTTTCCGGTGGTGAAAAAGTACGTTGTTTACTATCAAAAATGATGATTTCAGGTTCAAACATCCTTCTTTTAGACGAACCTACCAACCACTTAGACATGGAATCCATTACTGCATTAAATAACGGATTAATCAAATTCCCTGGTGTCTTAATTTTCACTTCCCAGGATCACCAGTTTGTAGAAACTACTGCAAACAGAATTATGGAAATTACCAATAATGGTGGATTAATTGATAAGAAAACTACTTATGATGAATATCTTGCTAATGATGAACTTGCAAGAAAACGTCAGGTAATGAATATGGAATCTGAAGAAGAAGATTAATCATAACAAATATTCACAACATAACGATCATCCGATTTTCTCGTCTTTGTTTCATTACAAAGACAAAAAGCTGATTCAAAAGTTGAAATACAACAAAAAAATTTTCTTGTATCTTTTTACTTTTGTATCAGCTTTTTTATTTTGTAATTCTCTTATCCAACTGTATTAGGTTTACATTCTTTATAGGCACATTCGAGAACCTGATTTCCTCCTAAAGCATGTATGGCTCCCCCTGTCATTCTTGCTATACAACGAACAAATTTACACCCTTGAATTACAGTGCGATTACCTTTGATCTCAATGCCGGCACCTTTATCCCCCCTGCAATTAATAAATTTACAATCCTTTATCACTCCACTCAACATATAGATTCCTCCTTCTTCACAAAAAGAAAAAATGCAATTCAAAATCTTAGAATCATTACATTGATAAATAGCTCTTCCGCCTACCGTATTTTTTAAAATACAATTCTTAAGACATAATTTTGTCCCTGTTGCATGAAAAATACTGCATTTTCCATCACCATCAAACACAGTATTTTCAAATTCTGACATAGCCGCATTGGATATTTCGATGATATCTCTTCCCTTTAACTGGTATGGAGCCACATAACAACGCGACATATTAATACTTCCAAACACAATTGCCGGCTGTCCCAGTAAAATTCTGGCATTTTCAATATTTAAAATTGCACCAGGTTCCACATAAAACCCGGCTTCAAAAATGGTAGAATATTTCAACCATTTTTCACCTTTAACTCTCCATTTTATTTCTTTTGGAATAAACTGAACTACTTCTTTTGCATCCATAATCCCTGTTTCAAACATACAATGTGAAATTCGGTTTTCAATTTCTCCAAAAAAATAAATTGAATTTCCAAATTCCAATGCTCTACAGTTTTTAAATTTACAATCTGTAATTCTTGTTCCCTTTTTAGCATAAATTGCACCACCAGTATTGGCTCTGCAGAAATAAAAATTACACTGACTAATATTCACCCTGCCGGCTTTTTTATATATTGCAGCACCTTTTCCTCTTACATAACAATTTGAAAAATTACACTGTGTAATAATGGCATTCTCACCGGAAAATAAAATTGCCTGAT
>JAFPAZ010000011.1 GCA_017390645.1 Lachnospiraceae bacterium | reverse complement strand
GAAAGTGCCGATAATAATTCAATGACATAATCTCTGTCAGAAACGGAGTCCATACTGTTTAAGGTAGGTCCATTAAAGTCCAGTAAACTGGCAGTATACTCTCGGTCCAACGGATAAGTAGTTCCCGCTAATGCTCCGGAACCAAGAGGACAATAATTCATTCTTTCATAAATATCTCCTAAACGGGAATAATCTCTTTTAAACATTTCCATGTATGCACCAAGATGGTGGGCAAATGTGACTGGCTGTGCCTTTTGTAAATGAGTAAATCCCGGCATATAAGTCGCGGTGTTTTCTTTCATTAATTTATGAAGCACCTTTAGCAGGTTCACCACTAATTCCTTAATTGCTACGATTTCATCTCTTACATAAAGCCTCATGTCCAAAGCAACCTGATCATTTCTACTTCTTCCTGTATGAAGTTTCTTTCCTGCTTCTCCAACACGTTCAATTAAAACTGCCTCATGGAAACTATGAATATCTTCATATTCTGTTGTAATTTGTAATTTTCCTTCTTCCACATCTTTTAAGATTCCATTTAATCCGTCAACGATTACATTTTTTTCTTCTTCCGTCAATACCCCCTGTTTTGCCAACATGGTTACATGGGCAATGCTGCCTCTGATATCCTGACGATATAGTTTCTGATCAAATGTAATCGATGCGTTAAAATTATATGCAAGTTGGTCTAATTCTTTGGTAAAACGACCGCCCCATAATTGTGCCATATTTTTGTACCTCATTTCTCTTATTGTTTTTTGATTTATATCCACTCTTAATGATTTTTCCATCATTGGAGCTGTTTTTATATTTCTTAATTTATTGGTGTTTTTTCTTCTTCCGGTTTCATTTCTTTTTCTAACACCATTACATCTACATGATTGTATGGAATAGCAATTCCATTTTCATCAAACGCTTCCTTAAACTTCTCCTGAAGTTCCCATTTTACATCCCAATAATCCTCTGTTTTCACCCAAAAACGAATGCCCATTACAATCGCACTGGCATCAAAGCTTTGCAGAAAAATGGAAACAGGCTCTTTTTCCAATACTTTCTCATTCCCTGCTAATACCTCATAAATTACCCGTTTCACTTCTTTTATATCCTGTGCATAATCTACGGACATGGTTAAATCAAGTCTTCTCTTGGTTTCTTTGGAAACATTGGTTAAACTGGTATTCGACAATGTTCCATTGGGAATTACCACCACACGGTTATCCGGAGTCAACAGTTTTGTGTAAAAGATGTCAATGGCCGTAACGGTTCCTTCTTTCCCTTTACTGTCTTCTATGATATAGTCCCCAACCCGGAATGGTTTTAATACCAGAATCAAAACTCCTCCTGCCAGATTGGAAAGACTGCCCTGAAGTGCCAGACCTATGGCAACACCGGCAGAACCAAGTAAAGTAAGAACGGAAGTAACCTTAAATCCAAGTCCTGCAGCTGCAGATAATAAAATCACTATTTTTAGTGCAATATTTACAAAAGAGGATAAAAAAGTAATCACCCCAGGCTCAATACCCGCTTTTTGCAGACTTTTTTTCAAAAATTTCTGGATTACTTTTATCAGTCGGAAACCAATGTATACGAAAACAAGTGTAACAAGTACGCTTCCCACCTTTTGAACACACCAGTCTAATGCCTGTTCTAAATAATTCATCAATCTATCCCGATTCAACTTTTTACTCCTTATTTATTCAGATCTTTCTTCAAAAATTCCACCAAAGCCTTCATTTCTTCCTCCGTACCAATGCTGATTCTTAAATAATTATCAATCCTTGGTCGATTAAAATACCGGAGAAAAATTCCTTCTTTCTTGGCAGCTTCAAAGATATCTTTCGCTTTTTTTGTTTTATGTGTTGCAAAAACAAAATTTGATTTAGAATCCGGAAAGGAAAAGCCCAATTCCTTTAAATCCTTTTTAAATTGTTCCCTGGTAGCAATGATTTTTCCTACCTTTTCTTTAAAGTATTCCTCATCTTCTATGGATGCCACCCCCATGCAGATGGAGGGCTGATTCATGGTATAGGAATTATAGGAATGCTTTACCACATTCAGTGCATGTATCAATTCCTCACTTCCCATGGCATAACCAATCCTCATACCCGCCATGGAGCGGGATTTCGAAAAGGTACGAACCACCAGCAGGTTTTCGTATTTTGGTAACAGTTCCAATGCAGAAACTCCACCAAAATCAATATATGCCTCATCTATTATCACAATTACATCCTGATTTTCCTTTAGAATACTTTCAATAAATTCCAGATTCTCACAGACCCCTGTGGGAGCATTTGGATTAGGAAAAATAATTCCACCATTTTCTACCATGTAATCTTCTTTTCGGATACAGAAATTCTCATCCAGTTTCGGTTGTTTATATGGAATCTTATAAAGTTCTGCCCATACATCATAAAAAGAATAGGTAATATCCGGAAACAGTATCGGTTTTTCGCTATTAAAGAAGGTTAAAAACGACATGGCCAGCACATCATCTGAACCAACTCCCACAAAAACCTGTTCCGGCTTTAAACCATGATAAGTAGCAATGGCATTTACTAATTTCGATGCCCTAGGATCCGGATAAAGACGAAGATTCTCGATTTGCTCCCGCATTTTCATAACTTTTGGGGAAGGCGGATATGGATTCTCATTCGTATTTAACTTTATCATTTTTTCCATTTGTGGCTGTTCCCCTGGTACATAGGGAACTACCTTACGTATGTTCTTTTCCCATGCTTTCATAGAAATTCCTCCCGTTTTCAATAGAAAAAGCCATCCAAAGTAAAAAACTCAGGCTGGCCTTTTTGCCTTTATTCGTCCCAGTTATGGTATACGTTTTGTACATCATCATCCTCATCTAATAAGTCAAGGATACGATTCATCTTCTTAATATCGTCTTCTGAAGTAAGTTCTACCCAGTTTTGTGGAATCATGGTAACTTCTGCAGATGCCATAGGAACTTTTGCAGCTTCTAACGCCTCTCTGACTGCACTAAAATCATCTGGTGCTGTTAAGATTTCGAAACTATCTTCTTCTTCGCTAAAATCTTCTGCTCCGGCATCCAATGCAATCATCATTAATTCATCTGCATCTTTCTCAAATTCTTCTTTATCAATGATAATCTGACCTTTTTTGTCAAACATAAAGGATACACAGCCTGGAGTTCCTACATTTCCGCCTCCCTTGGTAAATGCGTTCTTTACATTGGCTGCGGTACGGTTTTTATTATCTGTTAAAGCATCTACGATGATAGCAGTACCATTCGGTCCATAACCTTCATATGTAATGGTTACATAATTTACAGCATTGGCATCTCCGGCAGCCTTCTTAATTCCACGTTCGATGGTATCATTTGGCATATTATTGGATTTTGCCTTTGCAATGACATCACGTAACTTACTGTTATTCGCCGGATCCGGTCCGCCTTCTTTTACTGCAACTGCGATTTCACGACCTATAATGGTGAAAATCTTTCCCTTAGCAGCATCATTTTTTTCTTTTTTGTGTTTAATATTTGCAAATTTTGAATGTCCTGACATTGCTTTAAACGCTCCTTTTATCTATTACTATCAATTTCGTGCATCGCATGGGAAAAAAGTGTTTCCCATAGACATCTAATATCAATCCATTCTATCATAATTAAATAAAATAATCAAGATTGTATCCTTTTACTGTTATTGTATTCTTTAAGTGATTGCGAAACGATAGTATTTTATGTGAAAGTGATTCAGCTTCTTTTGAATCACTTAATATAAGTTTTGGTAGTTTCACAATTTTTTTAGTCTTCTTCCTTCCTTTCTTCTTTTACTACCTTAGCCTGAGTAATCATGTTATCCTGTACGTCCTCAGTGATGAAACGGTATCCACCATACTTTACTTCCACCTGTTCTTTTGCCTTAGGGAGTCTTCCCATTTCATGGATTAAAAATCCATTCAGGGTATCTACATCTACTTCCGGAAAAGAAATATGTAGTAAATCCTCAATTTCCTCCAGTCTGGTCATACCTTTCATCAGATAGGTATCTTCTTTTTCCTGATAAAAAATATTCTTTTCTTCTTCATCATACTCATCCAGAATGTTACCGACTACTACTTCCAAGATATCTTCCATGGCGACAATTCCATCTGTTTGTCCATATTCATCCAGTACAATGGCCATATGAATCTTTTTGGACTGCATCTGGCTGAAGAGTTTACTAATACTTTGGGTGTTATGAACAAAGAAAGGT
>JAFPAZ010000066.1 GCA_017390645.1 Lachnospiraceae bacterium | reverse complement strand
GCAGATTAAGGATGGAACCTGGAGAGACTCAAAGGTGAGTGCGGTGATTTCACCGGATGCTACCAAGAAGGAACTTATGATAAAAGAAGGAGATCGTGTAAGTTCAAAGAAGATAGATGTAGTATTTCCGGTATTGCATGGTTTATATGGAGAAGATGGAACGGTTCAGGGATTATTGGAACTTGCTAAGATTCCATATGTTGGATGCGGCGTACTGGCTTCTAGCGTTTCCATGGATAAATTATATACGAAAATCGTGGTGGATACCTTAAATATTCGTCAGGCGAAGTATGTGGGAATCCGAAAAGGGGACTGGAAGGAGAAAGAGGCGGTTATTTCTAAGATTGAAGAAGCATTTTCTTATCCTGTGTTTGTAAAACCTTCCAATGCAGGTTCTTCGAAGGGTGTTTCCAAGGCCAATGACAGAGATGAACTGGTGCAAAGCATTGAGGAAGCATTTTGTCATGATAAAAAGGTATTAGTAGAAGAGACCATTATTGGAAGAGAATTGGAATGTGCAGTGCTGGGTGGTGAGAAAGTGAAAGCTGCCAGCGTGGGAGAAGTATTAGCAGCTTCCAATGCAGCCTTTTATGATTTTGATGCGAAATATAATAACCAGGAATCCAAGACTGTCATTGATCCTGAACTTCCAGAGGGAAAAACAGAGGAAATCCAAAAGGCAGCAGTGGAAATTTTCAAGGCTGTGGATGGATTTGGATTATCCCGTGTGGATTTCTTTTTAGAGAAGGATACCAATGAAGTGGTATTTAATGAAATCAACACCATGCCTGGATTTACTTCCATCAGCATGTATCCAATGCTTTGGGGTGCAAAAGGCGTGGACAAGAAGGAACTGGTTCAGACATTGCTTGATTTAAGTTTAGAGAGGGAATAAGGTTGGATAAGTTGCTTGATATGAAAAATAAAATGGATGCTCCTATCGGTGTATTTGATTCTGGTGTGGGCGGACTTACGGTGGTAAGAGAAATCATCCGCCAGCTTCCAAATGAGAATATTGTATATTTTGGTGATACTGCAAGGGTTCCTTATGGTGGAAAGTCCAAGGATACCATTTTAAAATATTCCAGTCAGATTGTGCGTTTTCTGACATCAAAGAATGTAAAAGCCATCGTAGTTGCCTGTAATACAGTTAGTGCGTTGGTTTTAGATGAAATTCAGAGTGAAGTGGATGTTCCGGTGATTGATGTGGTACGTCCCGGGGCGAAAATGGCAGTGGAATTTACGAAGAATCATCACATCGGAATCATTGGAACCCAGGCTACCATTAAAAGTGGAAAATATAATTCTTATATCCGTACCATAGACCCATCCATTACGGTGGTAAGTAAGGCCTGTCCATTGTTTGTGCCTTTGGTGGAAGAGGGGCTTATCGAGGACAGGGTGACGGATGATATCGTGGGAAGATATCTGCAGGAATTAAAAGAGTATGATATTGATGCTTTGATTTTAGGATGTACCCATTATCCATTGATTCGAAATGCCATTGGAAGATATATGGGAGAAGGGGTGAAACTGGTAAACCCTGCTTATGAAACGGCAAAGTCCTTAAAGGCGTTGCTGGAGGAAAAGGG
>JAFPAZ010000065.1 GCA_017390645.1 Lachnospiraceae bacterium | reverse complement strand
CAGATACTGCAAACTCCACTCCCATTGCCATTGCAATGAAAATCGCAATGATGGCAGCTCCGGCAATCTTTACTGTATTCACTATTACATCTTTTCTTAAGGCTTTTTTCACCAATTCCATCCCTCCCATAAATGATATACCCAGCCGTTCTTTCTCGTTCATATTTTATCACTTTCTTTACCCTTAGCAGGACTTTATTTGTTACTATTCATAGGGAACCGTAACTTCATTTCCCATTATTTTACCCCACAATTTCTAGCATTACAACTAAATTATCTGGTATTTTGACTAACGCTATATAAAAAAATAAGAAAGTGAATCGGAAGAAAGGATTGATTCATTTTGGCTAATCATGTACAATGACAAACATATATTATCACGTATCTTATTCAGTGGGAGGAATAAATCATGACATATTACGATGAACAATTACAAAATCTTCACCAGCAAGTAGCAAAGAAAAAACACTTAGAGACAATATTAAAGGATTTACATAACCAGAGAGACGAATTAGAAAAAAAGGTAGACCAATTGAAAACAGAAAAACAAAAGGAACAGGCTGATGTTGACCGTCTTGAAGGCCGCAGTCTTGCTGCTTTCTTCTATAACATAGCTGGTAAAAAAGAAGAAAAACTGGATAAGGAACGCCAGGAAGCATATGCAGCAGCAGTTAAATATGATTCCGCATTCAGGGAATTTACAACGATTGAAGAGGACATAAAACACTACGAAAGTGAGTTAAATACCTTAAATGGATGCGAAAAACAATATGAACAGGTTCTCAAAGAAAGGGCAGAGACATTGAAATCTTCCAACAAACCAGAATCCACTAAAATGTTACAGTTAGAAGAACAAATAAACTATCTTGAAAATCAAAAGAAAGAAATCAATGAAGCAATTTTCGCCGGTAATGAAGCTGCTGGTATGGCAGAAAAAGTACTTTCCAATCTAGATGATGCAGAAGGCTGGGGGACCTGGGATTTACTTGGAGGTGGATTTATTGCTGACCTTGCAAAATACAGTTCCCTTGACGAGGCTCAAGAATCCGTGGAACAACTACAGATACAGCTTCGCCGTTTCAAAACAGAACTGGCTGATGTCACCATTCAAGCAGATATGCAGGTGAATGTAGATGGCTTACTACGTTTTGCGGACTACTTCTTTGATGGTTTTATTATGGATTGGACCGTTCTCGACCGAATTAGTGAATCCCAAGGTCAGGTTCAAAAAACAAAAACGCAGATTGAAGATGTTTTGAACACACTGACCTCTATGCTTTCTGCTGCCGAAGAGGAACAAAAGCAAATAAAAAACGAGTTGGATGAACTGATTCTAAAGGCAACATTATAATTCAATTTATTCTAAATAACATCTCGGTTAAACTAATATTTAGCCAGGTTTATGCCTGGCTAAATACCCACAGATTCTTGATTTGTGGTTCTATTACCTCATAATCCCAAAGTACACTGCTTCGTTCTATACTATTTGGGTCATTTACCATAATCTTTCCATCCTGTACTTTCACTAATACAATAAAATGTCCCTGAGATGTAAAATCTCCTGGTGCCATACTACAGATGATAGGATGGCCTTGTTCCAGTTCCTGAAATATAGTGTTCTTACTTAAGGATAATTCTCTTCCTTCTACTCCAAAGCAGGTTACTCCCTCTGTCATAAAACTCCATGCTGTTCCTGTATTTTTAACATAATACCCTGCCTCCTGTGCATATACTGCCAGCCTGTCAGGTGTTGCTTCTTTGTTATTGGTCAGGGTTACGACTACCATGGACAGGCAAGTTGGAGCACAGCCACAAAGTCCAACACAGCTTTCTCCATAAGAGACATATCCCCACCGTTCGTCCCACTGTAAAAATAATGGAAACTTCTCTTCTAATTCTTTTGAGGTAAATCCACCATTGGCAGCATGTTCTTTTTCTAAATAACCCAAAGTAAAATTAAGCATCTCTGGATTACTGCAAAGTGCGTTTAATAATTCCTCCGGGTAAGAATCCATATTATCATAGATTTCTTTATAATCCTTCGAAGACTTGGCTAATTCCCCTAATATATCCTCTATTTCAGAACTTGAATATTTTTTTGGCGTGATCAAATCCTGTTCCGAAGCACTTCCTATAATACGGCTTGTATTATACTTTTTCTCATCTGTTCCGAAACCGCCGAATCCATTTTTCCCTATCCCGGGGAAACTGCCATTTTCTTTCGCCCAGTTATGAATAAAACACCCTAAAATCACGAAACCAATGAAACTCCAAAGGATTTTTATTCTCCTCTTTCTTCGCAAACGCTTTCGGTTCCGTTTTTTCCGATTCCCATCAGATTTGTAAGAAATATTTCCCCGAGAAGTATTTGTTTTTCTATCATTTCCTTTCACTTCTCCCCTTATCTTTTCTTGGTGTTCTACTTTTAAATTTACTCTGTCATTCCCCTTACCTTTTGATTTTATTGGAAATAATTCTATTTCATCCCTCATGGAACATATCCCCCTATCTTTTGTATCTCTAGCACTTCATTATTGTAAATTCACGAAAATTTTCCAACTAAAAAATCCCTGTTTGATGGTTTCATTATATCAGACAGGAATATTTTTTGTTTATATGATTCCTTTCAAAAATCATATGATTTTATTCGGAAATTCTTACGATTTTATAACAATCCTTGGGAAGAAATAGCTGAAAAATAATACTTTCATTTTCACTTTTTGCCTGAATCCTTCCACCGTGTAATTCCACAATTTCCTTAGAAATAGCCAGTCCTAATCCTGAACCACCGGTAGAAGAAGAACGGGAAGAATCCAAACGGAAAAACTGCTCAAAAATTCTATTTAATTTATCAGGGGGAATGGTTTTTCCATGATTTTTCACTACTATCTCTACCTCCTCTCCCAAGGACTGCATAGAAAGTGAGATTTCCGTTCCGGAATAGCTGTAATTTACTGCATTTCGAATCAGATTATCAAATACCCTTTCCATCTTGTCCCTGTCGCATAAAATCTCTACTTCCGGAGTAATATTCATATTCCATGTTAATTCTTTTTCCCCCAGAATAGGATTAAATTCGTAGGTAATCTGTTCTAACATCCGGCTAAGATTGGTTCTCTCGGCTTCCAATGTCAATGTAGTCAAATTAAAACGGGTAATATCAAAAAATTCATTGATTAACCCTTCTAATCTTTCTGCCTTTTCCAATGCAATTCCCGTGTATCTTTCCCGCAACTCTGGTGACAACTGTGGTTCATCTTGAAGCAAAGTCAAATATCCGATGACACTGGTAAGGGGTGTTTTCAAATCATGTGCCAGATAAACAATCAAATCATTTTTTCTCTGCTCTGCCTCTTTTGCAACTGCAATATTCCGTAGTGACCGTTCCCTTGCCAGATTCAGTTCATTTTGTATATCTATCATTTCCTCCGAAAGCGTAATGGGCACTTCCGGATGTGAAAGATTCTTCGCTGCCTCTACCGTTTCATCCATATATCCAAATGCCTTCTTTAATGCACAGAGTGTCAATATTAAAATCCAGACAAAGACCAGAATCGTAAATGCCTTTGGAAAATAAAATTCAAGTTCTTTTAAGGTAGCATACAAAGGGTCATAATTGTACCATACCTTACGACTGCAAATAAATTTTGCGATATAAAATCCACCAAGCCCAATTCCAATCAATCCAAACAAGGATGCAAAATATTGGAATAAGATTTTCTGACTAATCTGTGCAAATTTTCTTTCCTTTTTCTTCTTACTCAATGGTATAGCCAACCCCCCACACCGTTTTTATGTACTTTGGTTTTCTTGCAGGCTCTTTCATTTTCTCTCTTAATCTCGCAATGTGAGCCATCACTGTATTATTATGATCCAGATATTTTTCTCCCCAGACTGCTTCAAACAATTCCTCAGAAGAAACCACATTTCCCTTATGCATGCATAAATACCAGAGAATGTTAAATTCTATCGGTGTAAGACTAAGTTCCTTCCCATTCATACAACATTTATGACTGCTTTTTGATATGTAAAGTCCCCGGATATCAATTTCTTCCATCTCTTTTACTACATTTGCTGGCTCTGACGTATTATACTGGGTATAACGACGTAGCTGGGTTTTTACACGGGCTACCAGTTCTAAAGGGTTAAAAGGCTTGGTAATATAGTCATCCGCCCCTAACGTAAGCCCCGTGATTTTATCCATATCCTCCACCTTGGCAGTCAACATGATAATAGGAAACAAATGTTTCTCCCGAATCTTCTTACATAGGGTAAATCCGTCCATATCTGGAAGCATCACATCCAGAATCGCTATTCCAAGGTCACTTTCCCTCTCCACACAATCCAAGGCTTCTGTAGCATTATAATACTTTAGCACCTCATATCCGTCATTTTTTAAATAGACCTCCACAAGGTCCGCGATGGCAGCTTCATCATCTACAATTAATATTTTTTCTTTCACTTTAACCTCACTCCATCTTTAGGTGATATAAAAACTATATTTTCTATCTGAAAATAATACAAAATATTAGTTTTCAAAAAGTTTCGCAATTACCTATTATCCTATATTTTTCTTACATATTATTCTGTAACATAATCCGTTTGAAATTCCGCATTGAT
>JAFPAZ010000064.1 GCA_017390645.1 Lachnospiraceae bacterium | reverse complement strand
TCTTTTTTAAATCTTACTTCCATTTTCGTAGGATGTACATTCACATCTACATTAGCAGGAAGCATTTCAATGTTTATAACAAGAAAAGGATATTTATGCAGGGTAACAAAAGATTTATACGCCTCTTCCACAGCTGCCGTAACCACTTTACTTTTTATATAACGATGATTTAAAAAATAAGTTTCATAGGTACGATTTCCTCTGCAGATATGAGGCTTTCCAATAAATCCTGTAATTTTAATATCCTGTATTGATTTTTCAATTGGGATAATATTAGAAGCAATTTCTTTACCATATATCTGATAAATGACATCCAACAGATTCCCATTGCCATTGGTAAATAATTTTGTCTGTCCATTTACAATAAACTGAAAGGAAATTTCCGGATGAGAAAGTGCCACATGGTTCATCCAGTCTCCAATATAACTTCCTTCTGTCTGCGAGGTTTTTAAAAACTTTTTACGGGCAGGGGTATTAAAAAAAAGATTACGAATCAAAAACGTGGTTCCATCCGGACAGCCAATCTCATCCATGGATTTTTCGACTCCACCTTCGATACAATAACGAACTCCCGTTAGACTCTTTTTTTCTTTGGTGATTAATTCAATTTGAGCAACGGAGGCAATACTTGACAGTGCTTCACCACGAAATCCTAAGGAAGCAATGGTGATAAGATCCTCTTCTGTCCGTATTTTACTGGTAGCATGGCGGTAAAATGCTTTTTTTATTTCACTTTTCGCTATCCCACTTCCATTATCGGTTACCCGGATAAAAGAGATACCACCTTCTTTAATTTCTACTGTAATTGCAGTAGCCAAAGAGTCTACAGAATTTTCTACCAATTCTTTTACGACAGAGGCTGGTCGTTCCACAACTTCTCCTGCTGCTATTTTATTTATAGTTTGAGAGTCTAAAACTTCAATAGAATTCATTTACACAAATCCTTTCTAAAAAGAATTTTTTCTTCCATGATTTAAAAATAACTTTCATTAAGACTATAACTTAGTTCAGCGTAATTTTTTCTGAATATCATTCAAGTAAATCAACGCCTCCAATGGAGTCAGGTTACTAATGTCTTTTGTTTTTAAATCATTGATAATTTCAGTTTCTGCCAAAGAATGAATAAAAGAAAACTGCAAGTTATCATTCTGACTTAAATTTTGATGTTTTTCCTTTATTATCTTTGGTTCCGTTTCCTGTTTTGATATAGTAGAAACTTCCTTGGCTTCCATGTTGGAAACCTGGATAGAATTTACGGTATCTTTGTTTAAATCGGTGTCACTTAATTGTTTTGCAATTTCCTTGGAACGCTGAATGACAGAGTCTGGCACACCAGCCAGTTTTGCTACCTGGATACCATAACTTTTATCTGCACCACCAGGAATGATTTTTCGAAGAAAGACGATATGATCCCCCTCCTCTTTCACAGCAATACAGTAATTATGCACTCCGGATAATTTACCTTCTAATTCTGTTAATTCATGATAATGGGTTGCAAACAGAGTTTTGGCGCCTAAATTATTACTGATGTGTTCTACCACAGCCCATGCAATACTTAATCCGTCGTAAGTGCTGGTTCCTCTTCCGATTTCATCCAAAATCAACAAACTGCTTTTTGTTGCATTTCGAAGAATATTAGCCACTTCGCTCATTTCCACCATAAAAGTACTCTGGCCGGAAGCTAAATCATCCGAAGCGCCTACCCTGGTGAAAATTCTATCAACCAGGGAAATATTGGCAGAGGAAGCCGGTACATAACATCCAATCTGTGCCATTAATACAATTAAGGCAGACTGACGCATGTAAGTAGACTTTCCAGCCATATTTGGTCCTGTGATAATCGAAATACGATTTGCATCTTGATTTAAGAATGTGTCATTGGATACAAACATATCATTGGAAATCATTTTTTCAACTACCGGATGTCGACCGTCTTTTATCTCTATTGTACCTTCCTCATTGATTTGTGGTCTGACATAAGAATTCTGCTCACTCACCACTGCCAGAGAAAGAATAGCATCCAATTTTGCAACGGATTTTGCCGTATCTAAAATTCTTTGCACCTGATTGGAAAGCTGCTCCCTAATATTCACAAAAATTTCATATTCCAAAGCGAAAAGTTTATCTTCTGCCCCAAGAATAATGTCAGCCAAATCATCTAATTCCTTGGTGGTATATCGTTCTGCATTTGCCAAGGTCTGTTTTCTGACAAAATAATCCGGAACCAGTTCTTTGTAAGAATTGGTTACTTCAAAATAATATCCAAACACACGGTTGAACTTAATTTTTAAGTTTTTTATTCCGGTTGCTTCTTTTTCCTTTTCTTCCAGACCTGCCAGCCAATCTTTTCCATCTGTTTTGGATTTTTTCAGAGCATCTAAGGTTTCATTATAACCGTCTTTTATCATTCCGCCTTCCTTGGAAGATATTGGACATTCCTCCAACAGTGCTTTGTCGATTAATTCAAATAAATCTTCTAAAGAATCCATTTTCTGATTCAAATTGGAAATAAATTCGGACTCAGAAACATCTACAAGAAGGCTTTTTATTGCAGGCAAATATGCAATGGAATTTTTAAAAGAAATTAAGTCTCTTGGATTTGCACTTTTATAACAAATCCGACTCATTAAACGTTCCAGGTCATAAATGGAATTTAAGTATTCCCTTAGTTCTTCCCGCACCATAACATGTCCGGATAATTCTTCAATGGCATCATAACGTTTTAAAATTTCCTCTTTACTGACCAATGGCTGTTCTACCCAGGTTCTTAGCATTCTGGCTCCCATGGCAGTTTTGGTCTTATCCAAAACCCATAAAAGGGAACCTCTTTTTTGCTTTTCCCTCATGGTTTCACATAATTCAAGATTTCTTCTAGAGGAACTGTCTATAATCAAAAATTCCTCCGTAGTATAGGATTCAATCCGAATCAACTGATTCAGGGTACTTTTTTGTGTTTCATTAAAATAGGAAATTAACGCACCACATGCCCGAATTCCCAAAGGATAATCATTAAGACCTAATCCTTCTAAACCGGATATCTGAAACTGTTCCTTTAATGCTTTTTCACTTAAATCCTTGTCAAATAAGTATTCTTTTTCGAAGGTAACTGCCATTTGATTTTTCTGCGCTAACATCTGAATCGGAATTCCACATTCATTTAAGTCCAGATTTGCAATGATTTCCGAAGGTGAAAACTTACAGATTTCATCTATCAATTTATCTTTATTTTCCAGCTGGGTAGTTTTAAAATCACCAGTGGATATATCAGCAATAGCGATTCCATAAAAATCTTTTTGGGCATAAACGCACATGATATAATTATTTTTCGTTTCGTCTAAGACCTGAGCACTGATATTAGTACCCATAGTGACAATTCTCACTACCTCACGTTTCACAAGTCCTTTTGCTGTTTTCGGATCCTCTACCTGCTCACAGATAGCCACTTTATACCCTTTTTGTACCAAACGATTTAAATATGTTTCAGATGCATGAAAAGGAACTCCACACATGGGAGCCCTCTCTTCCTGACCACAACTTTTTCCAGTCAGCGTTAATTCTAATTCCTTCGATACTATTTTTGCATCTTCAAAAAACATTTCATAAAAATCACCTAAACGGTAAAATAAAATGCAATCTTTGTATTTTTCTTTTGTTTCCAAGTATTGCTGCATCATAGGTGTGAATGTTGCCATATTGTCCTCCTAGCACTGATGCCCGATGTAATAAAAACCCTTTGCCTCATCTAAGTGAACATTTACTAATTTTCCAATTAGTTTCGAATCTGCTTTAAAGTGTACCAACAAATTATTGGATAAACGTCCGGTAACATAAGCACTATCATGTTCGCTGACTCCTTCTACAAGGACAAGCTGATCGGTTCCTTCATAAGCATATGTTTTTTCTTTTGAGATTGTTTGTATTGTTTTTAATAAACGGTCAAATCGATTTTTTACCACGTCTTCCGGCACCTGATCTTCCATTTTTGCAGCAGGAGTTCCGGTTCGTTTCGAATAAATAAAGGTATAAGCCGTATCATATCCTACTTTTTCTACTAAATCCAAAGTTTCTAAGAAATCTTCCTCTGTTTC
>JAFPAZ010000063.1 GCA_017390645.1 Lachnospiraceae bacterium | reverse complement strand
GAAAATTACGAAAGCAGACTGGCAGAATTGATACAGTCCGGCTGTATGATACTGGATTATTATGAGGATGGCGAGATATATGGAAAGATAGCCTGGCAGATAGAAAGGGATGCGTATCAAAAACTTCGGGAAGAACTCTTTTGGGAAGTCTTACTTCTATGTGTTGTTTTATTGCTGATAGGGTATTTTATGTTAACGCTGATTTACTTTAATTTTATCCGCCCCTTTAAGAATCTTCAGCAGTTTAGTTCCCAGGTGGCAAAGGGAAATCTGGATATGCCTTTAAAAATGCAAAGAAATAACTTCTTTGGTGCTTTTACGGAAAGTTTTGATATTATGAGAGAAGAATTAAAACGTGCCAGAGAAAGCGAATACGCAGCCAATGTCAGTAAGAAAGAACTGGTTGCAGAATTATCCCATGATATTAAAACTCCTGTTGCTACCATAAAGGCAACCTGCGAAGTACTTCAAGTGAAAGAAAAGAATCCGGACATTTTAGAAAAGGTAGGGGTAATTTCCAATAAGGCAGAAATGATTGATAACCTCATAGGAAATCTGTTTCATGCTACCTTAGAAGAATTACAGGCATTAAAAGTGGAGGTAACGGAAGAAAGTTCCCTTTGCATAGAAAAAATGCTTTTGGATTTAAAATATTACGGAGAAATTATATTAGAAAATTCCATTCCTGAGTGTCTTTTATATATGGACAGGTTAAGGCTGGAACAGGTAGTGGATAATATCATAAATAATTCCTTTAAATATGCGGGAACTGCTATTTTTGTATCCTTTGACGAAAAAGATAATGGAATTTATGTTACCATAAGAGATAAAGGTCCGGGAGTGTCGGAAGAAGAGTTGATTCTGGTAAAAGAAAAATTCTACCGCGGAAGTAACACCAAAGGAAAATCCGGCTCCGGCTTAGGACTTTATCTGGCAGAAAACTTTATGAGTCAGATGCAAGGTGGGATGGATTGCTATAATGAAGACGGATTCGTGACCATATTGTTTTTAAAAAAGGTATAGCATTTTTTTACGTTCCAATCTTTATTTTGCAAAAATGATGACGTTTTTCGTTATGGCAGATTGAAAAATGGAAAGATTAATATTTAAGAATTAATTAAGAAATAAACAAGATTCAGAAAAAGACTTATTAAGAATGAGTTATTATAATAAAGGGTGTTAAGAGAAAACATCCTTTTTCTTTTTGCATTTTAGGTAATTTGCGAAACAATTAAAAACTTATCTAAGTGATGTAAAAGAAATAAATACATAAGCAGGTGCTTGGGCGGCCGTCGGTACTTAATGAGCGGCTTGCCGCGAATTTAGTACCGCTACGAGCCGAACGCAGCGAGAGCGTGCCTGCGTTGATTTATTTGTTTTACATCACGCTTACATAGAATATTATAGTTTCGCAATTACCTATTTGCATTTGAGAAAAAGGAGAAACAAAGAAAGGAAGAACCACTATGGAACCATTATTCATTGCAAAAGACCTTTGTAAGACCTTTTCTAACGGAAGCATACAACAACATGTACTAAAAAACTTAAACATCGAAGTAAACCCAAAAGATTTTGTAGTTATCATGGGCAGTTCCGGTTCCGGAAAAAGTACTCTTTTATATGCCCTTTCCGGTATGGATCGCCCCACATTAGGAAGCATTTCCTATCAAGGAGAAGAAATATCTAAGTACAACAATGATAAATTAGCCATGTTTCGAAGAAAAAACTGCGGCTTTGTATTTCAGCAAAATTACTTAAATGATACTATGAGTGTACTAGATAACATTTTAGTTAGCGGACTTTTAGTAAGTAAAGATAAAAAGGCGGTTGCAGACAAGGCAAAAAAATTACTTCTTCAGGTAGGGTTAGAAGAGAATGTATTTCATAAATTCCCGGCACAGCTTTCCGGAGGAGAAAAACAAAGAGTAGCTATGGTAAGAGGCATCATCAATCAACCGAAAATTTTATTTGCCGATGAACCTACCGGAGCATTAAATTCCCATAACACAGAAAATGTGTTAAACATTCTTACAGATTTTCATAAGAATGGACAATCCATCGTAATGGTGACTCACGATATGAAATCTGCAAGAAGAGGAAATCGCATCCTATATCTAAGTGATGGTGTGATTATGGGTGAATTGAAATTAGGAGAGTATGTAAGCAAAGACAAGGAACGTCACGAAAAACTTAGCACATTTCTAAGAGAAATGGGGTGGTAGTATGTATCGTTTGTTTTTTATCGCAAAGAACAATTTAAAGAAAAAGAAGAGTGATGTGATTGTATTAATGTGCCTGGTAACTCTTGCTACCATGCTGTTATACATCAGTATGACGGTACTTTCGAATACGAACAACGTAGTTGATAAGGCATATGAAACATATAATACGGCAGACTATGTGTATTTCGCTTTTGGATCATCTCCTGAGCAGTACGAAGAAATCTTTACTTCACAGGAAGAGGTTACAGAGTTTGAATCTTCCTTCTGTCTGCTTAACGTAGATGGTGACTATCGTGGTGAGAAGGATAAGGAAGAAGAGCCATATGTATTTATCATTGGTGCAATAGAGGAAGAGCGTAATATCTGTAGGATTCCTACAGAAAATATGGTCAACACAAAGAAAAATTCTATCATTCTTCCTTATTATCTGGCAGTTGCAAACTCTTATGAGATAGGGGAATCCTTTTATCTTACCCTTGGGGAAAAAGAGTATGAATTTGAAATTATGGGATTTTCAGAAGACCCGATGTTTTCTTCGCCTACGAATATCGCGATGTATCGAATTTATATTACAGAGGAATACCTGGAAGAAATCATGAAAGATGGAAAAATGGATTTTTATAAAGGGTATGAATTTAAAATGAAATTAAATGGAAGTCCGGATGAAGCAGAAAAGAAATATCTTTCTATTTTAAGGAGTGAAATTGGAAATAGTGGAGATAACCTTGGACTGTCATGGGAATCCATGAAAAGCGGTATATCACTGATGTCTGATATTGGAATGGGAATTATATTGGTATTTGCCGTATTACTGGTTGTCATTGCCATGTTGATTATACGATTTAGTGTCCGCAATTTTATTGAGGAGAATCTTAAAAATATAGGTATTTTACAGGCTTCCGGATATACAGCGAAGGAACTTAGGTCAAGTTCTCTGCTTGAAATACTGATGATTACCATTACCGGAGAAACATTAGGATTAGTATTTGGCTATGCCTGTGGTGGATTTGTT
Organism: Lachnospiraceae bacterium; assembly: GCA_017390645.1. The sequence goes on along the minus strand of JAFPAZ010000063.1, from coordinate 3,005 downwards.
GGAAATATGGAGTCCATTATGATGGGATTAAAGTGGAATCAGGGATTTGATTTTAAATGCGCATTGATTTCAGTTGTGGGAATTACATTAGTTATTTTATGTATTACCTTTCTGTCTGCAAAAGTCTATGGAAAAATCAGTGTATTAGAAGCTTTAAGAGGAGGAATCCATACTCATAATTTTAAGAAAAATCACCTGCCTTTAGAAAAGACAAGACAGCCATTGTCTCTGGCATTGGGAGAAAAAAGCATAATAAGAGAAAAGCTGAAAAGCCTTAGTATCTTCAGCATTGTTGTGATATTAAGCATGGCAAGTTGCATGGGATTCTTTCTTTACGACAATTTCGTAACGGATACTACAGCCTTGCTGAAACTGAGTGGAATCGAATCAGCCGATGTACTGATACAAGGGAAAGATATGGAAGAAACAGGAAATGAAATTCAGACCTGGGAAGAAGTAAAGCAGGTAAAATATTATAAATTTGTAGATATTACCATTGAAAAAGGAGAGAAGAAAAATACGATTGGCTGTGATGTATGGAATGACCCTGAAATTGTTGAAAATGATGTGGTGATAGAGGGACGATTACCAAGATATGAAAATGAAATCGTAGTAACTTCTAAAGTAAGTGAAATGTTAGATATAGAGGTTGGTGATGTGGTTTATGTTACAGGTACAGGGGAAAAGCTGGATTATATTGTAGTAGGAATTGATCAGAAAATAAATAATTTAGGAATCAAAGCACTGCTTTCCTTTGAAGGGGAGGATAGGTTAAATGGTTCTACGGAAGTTTCCTATGTTTATGTGGATGGTAAAGAGGGCTATGGCTATAAGGAACTAAATGAGAAAATTGTTTCTTATTTTCCAGAAGCCAGTTGCGTAGATCATAGAAAAACTGTCGAATCTTCCTTGGGAAGTATTACAATGGCAATGAAGATGATTTGTATTGTTTTCGTGGCAATTACCGTGGTTGTAGTTTTCCTTGTTGTGATGCTGTTAATTAAGTCGAAGGTAATCAGAGAATGGAAAAACTATGGACTTTATAAGGCAATTGGATACACCACAGGACAACTTGTCATGCAGACGGTAATGTCCAATTTGCCAATTATGTTTTTCGGAGCGTTGGCAGGAGGAATTCTTTCTATCTATACTGTTAATCCGTTATGTTCTATTTGTCTTTCCATCTGTGGAATTAAGAAAAGTGAACTTACGGTTCAGGCAGGATGGATTTTCATTACTGTAATAGGAATTACCTTGCTGTCCTTTATGGTAGCAGTACTGTATTCTTACAAGGTAAGAAAATTAGAACCTGTGAAGATGCTGGCAGAGGAATAATGTGATACCATGTCAAAGGGTGACACGAAATCTATGGCAATGTACAGGTATCATGGGGCAAAATACTTTGTTTCAAACATTATAATATAGGGAAAAATAGAAAAGAATCAGCAAACATAAAATGCTGGTTCTTTTCGATTTTTTTCTTGTTTTTGACTTGCAAGGAGAGAAATCTAATGATATTATAAAGTTTAGTTTGTATCACATTAATTATGACACAAAGAAAAATGAAAAGAGAAGAAATTTATGAAAACAGGATTTGATAACGAAAAATATTTAAAAATACAGTCGGAGTATATCAAAGAGCGAATTAATAAATTCGGGGATAAGCTGTATTTGGAATTTGGTGGAAAATTATTTGATGATTTTCATGCCTCCAGAGTGTTACCGGGTTTTGCACCGGACAGTAAGTTAAAAATGTTGTTACAGTTGTCAGAACAGGCAGAAGTAGTCATTGTCATTGGTGCAGCGGACATTGAACGGAATAAGAAAAGAGAAGATTTAGGAATTACCTATGATAAAGATGTTATCCGCTTAATTGAAGAATACAGGAGCTGTGGCTTATATGTGGGAAGTGTAGTCATTACCATGTATTCCGGACAGGCTGCAGCAGCAGATTTTAAGGAAAAACTGGAAAAGAAGGGGATTAAGGTATACCGTCATTATGCCATCGAAGGTTATCCGACCAATGTGCCACATATTGTAAGTGACGAAGGATTTGGAAAGAATGATTATATCGAGACCCAAAGACCACTTGTAGTCATTACAGCGCCGGGACCTGGAAGTGGAAAGATGGCTACCTGTTTATCTCAGCTTTATCATGAAAATAAACGTGGTATCAAGGCAGGGTATGCGAAATTTGAAACCTTCCCTATCTGGAATATTCCTTTAAAGCACCCTGTAAATCTTGCTTACGAGGCCGCTACGGCAGATTTAAATGATGTAAATATGATTGACCCGTTTCATCTTGAAGCCTATGGGGTAACTACTGTAAATTATAACAGGGATATTGAAATCTTCCCGGTATTAAATGCTGTATTTGAAGAAATTTATGGAGAAAATCCATATAAGTCCCCTACTGACATGGGTGTAAATATGGCAGGAAACTGTATTATAGATGATGTAGTGGTTTCAGAAGCTTCCAGAATGGAAGTCATTCGAAGATACTATAAATACCGGAATCAGATGGCACAGGGAGAAAACGTAGAAAGTGAAATCTATAAGATTAAACTTTTGATGAAACAGGCTAAGATTTCTACGGATGAAAGAAAGGTAACTGTAGCAGCAAAGGAGCGGGCAGAAAAATTAGGCGTTCCAACAGCAGCCATTGAACTAGAAGATGGAACTATCATTACTTCCAAGACCACGGAGCTTTTAGGTGCTTCCTCAGCGTTGTTGTTGAATGCCTTAAAATACCTTGGAGGAATCAATGAAGATCTTCACTTGATTGCACCAAATGCTTTTGAACCGATTCAGAATTTAAAGACCAGATATTTAGGAAGTAAGAATCCAAGATTACATTCCGATGAAGTGCTGATTGCCCTGGCCTTATCTGCATTGGAAGATGAGAATGCGAAAAAGGCTATGGAACAGTTACCAAAGCTATCCGGATGCCAGGTTCATACTTCGGATATGTTATCCGACGTAGATATTAAGACATTTAAGAGATT
>JAFPAZ010000062.1 GCA_017390645.1 Lachnospiraceae bacterium | reverse complement strand
TCCCTGTGTAAATCAATGACTACTTCTATGGAAGGGTATTGTTTCAAAATGTTCAGCGCACCTTCCCTTGACATTTCGTAGGCTTTATTCCGGTCCAGTTTACCGTTTACCTGGTCATAAATCGTTCTGTCATGATAAACTGCAATCTGATATTCCTCCTCCAGAATTCTAGCAAGTTCATCTCCTACGCCAATTACCGTATCCTCTACCACCCCCGGCCTGCTGTCAGCAAACTCCTCACTTCCGTGAGTATGGTAAATCAGTATTTTGGGCTCAGTTCCTTCCAAATTAACCGTAAGATCCATATCTAAAAGCCGGGCACCATTTAATTCATTCTGGGTTATGGTTGTGGTACTGTCTACCAGATAGAAATTGGACAATAAAAAATCGTAGCTTTCCAAATCTGCACGACTATAAACCACAGGATTTGAAACGGAAACCGTCTCTTCAACTTCTTCCATCACCGGTGCCTCCGTATTTTCTGCTAATTCTGTTGTATTTTTTTCTTCTTCCTTGGTTACATTTTCTTTTAATATCAGCATGGAAAGCAGGCTTGTATCGCTTGCTTTTGCATCATTTGTAAAATACGGAAACATCTGATCTACCAGAAAATCCGGAATCCCCTGACTTATTTCCTCTAAAAATATCACAAAAAAAAGAAGAAGTATCATGATTTTTTTCCCGATTTTTACATAATGGTGTTTCCTCATGATATCCCTTCCTTTAGCTTAAATAGTCAGTCCAATAGGTTGCAAATATGACTTTTTAACACTTCTCACTCTTAAGAGTTGCCACAATTATTTATATTCCAGGGTACATAAAATTATGATATCAAAAATCACAGTCAATCTTAGCCTTCTTACATCTGGTTAATGGCTTCTGAAATGGTATAGCTGATTCTTTTTACTGCTTCATCAATGTTTTTTGGAGTTACGAACATTTCTGATAAGTAAGGTTCTAGGATTTCACAGGCAAGGCGATACCGCTCTTCCTCCGTAAATTTCTTTAATACTTTTTTCGCATCCATCCGGTCTAACGCTTCTAACATTTTCCCCATGGAATCATTTACAATGGAAGGCACGGCAATTACCGTAGGAACGCCTATGGCAATCACTTTCACTCCCATGGTTTCTTTATTAATTGGAACCCTGTTATTTCCTATCCCGGCCCCGGGACAGATGCCTGCATCAGAAATCTGAATGGTTTTATTTAATCTTTCTGTATTTCTTGCCGCCAATGCATCAATCACGATGAGGGCTTTCGCTTTTGATTCCTTTAATACCCCCTTTATGATTTCTCCAGTTTCAATTCCGGTTTGTGCCATTACTCCAGGCGCAATGGCACTGATATCATAATAAGTATTTAAAATTCCTTCCCGGTTTAAATGCCTTGTAATAAAAAGGTTATCTACCACAAAGGGACCTAAAGCATCTGGTGTAATCTGGCGATTTCCTAAACCTACTACTAAAATCTCTTTTGTTCCACCTAATAAGGATTTTAATGTTTCTCTTAGTTCCTCACTCAGTTCATTATGATATTCCTCATCAAATTCCCTTAAAGATTCACTTTCTATGGTTATATAGGTGCCTTTCGGCTTCCCTAGTGCTTTTTCTCCTTCTTCATTCTCAATAATGATGGTTGTTTTTTCAATGTCTTTTCCTTTGCGATTTTGAGTTTCTACTATCACACCTTTTAGTGCTTCTTCCTTTACGTCTTCTTTTCGTTCTAAAGCTAAGTCTGTTCTTGAGATATTTTCCATGGTATCCTCCACTCCTGATTTCTTCATACTCTACATTTATTCCTGGTATTTCTTATTAAATTGTATCATTACATTTTTATGTCAATAGCAACACGGTACATATTATATAATGTTATGGTCATAAGATATTTTGATCATATAATACCTACGAATTGTTCCGCACTTTGTGCTCCCGTTGATTTT
>JAFPAZ010000061.1 GCA_017390645.1 Lachnospiraceae bacterium | reverse complement strand
GGTTTTTCCAAAATCATCCGGATTATAAGTATAAATGCTTTCTCTTGCAGAAACTCCTGCATTGTTTACCAAAATATCAAGGCTGCCAAAGGTATCTTTTACTTCAGCAAATACTTTGGAAATTTCGTCTGGTGAAGTCAAATCCGGACAGAATCCAAGGACTTCTCCCTGTACTCCTTCTTCCTTTAACTTTTCCATGGCCTTATCTACAGTTTCCTGTCTGGAACCCAATATTGCCACCTTAGCACCATTTTCTAAAAACTTTTTCACTACCGCATATCCAATTCCTCTGGTACCGCCAGTAACTACTGCTACCTTGTTCTTTAACATATTAATTACCTCCCTTTGATTAATTTTCTCTCATTTACGAAAATTTTTAGACAACTTACTTTTTATAAATATTACTCAATTATTTTGAAATATTTGAAATAATTGCATCAAATTGTGGCTCTAATGTAGCAAAATCGTCATCTACGCAGATAATCTGGAACAAATAAAGTTCATTTCCGTTCATAAATAGTACCTGCTTAATATAAGCGGCATGTCCTTCCATTTTATCATTCATGAAATTTGACACATCCAACGTAAATGATAACCCGGTTCCACAAGGTGTATTAACCGTAGTATCTGCTACAACTTTCAAATCATATTCTTTATACTGTTGAAGCAACGCATCTTTCGTAGCTACTAAATCATTTTCTGAAACTTCTGCTTTGGTCTCGGAAACCAGAGCTATAAACATCGCCCCTTCATTTGCAGACGGAATCAAATATATCGCACCATCGCTGGCTCCACTTAATATTGTCCATGAATCATCAATATCGCAAGTAATACTACCAATAATCGTATTTCCGTCAGAATCGATAATCATGCTTCCATCATTTCCCATATAATACTTCTTTCCAAACTTATCCTGTACCCAGGAATCGGTTTCCATAACTCCTTCAGAATCCAGATAATACTGCTTTCCGGACTTATCCTTTATGAATGAGTCTGTCTTCATAACCCCATCGTTTCCAAAATAATACCAACTCTCATCCTTATCCTGTGCCCAGTCATTTACCTTCATGGCTCCATCCGCACCCATATAGTACCATTCTCCGGCTTTTCCCTTCACCCAGTCATTTGCCTTCATGGCTCCGGTAGAACCTACATAGTACCATTTTCCATTATCTTTTACCCAGGAATTTGCTAACATATATCCTCTGGCGTCAAAATAATACCATGCACCATTAATCTTTTCCCACTTATTCTTAGGATAGGAACCATTTGCATTCTGGTACCACCATCCTGTTCCATCCTTCTTCCAACCTTCTGTAGCCGCCACTACCGGGGTAGACACTGCCCCCATCAGCATACCTGCTGTCAAAACTGCTGCAATTGCTTTTTTTGTTTTTCTTAACATTTTTGCCATTTCATGTACCTCCCATTACTTTTAACTCTTAGTGGTTTGCGAAACTATAATATTTCATATGAAAGTGATGCAAAAGACATAAATGCTTTTGATTGTTTCGCAATTACCTACTTTTAACTCCCATTGTTGCTACAAAATATAGTATACCAAATTTTTGAAATAAAAGATACATTTATTTCTATTTTGTTTTAGCCTTTTGTTTTAGCTTCTGTTTCATTTTTGTTTTAGGTTTTGTTTTAAAAATTCCTCTATAAGCATCCGATTTTTGCATTGCATCTTTCTGCTTTAGAGGAATCCTATTACTCTTACACTACCTGTTATATTTCCTTTATATACATTCTTTGCTATTGATTTTCTTTAGAAACATATAAAAAGAGATTTACCACCAAAGTGATAAACCTCTTATTTTTCTACAATCTCATTTTTCTAATAATTCGTTGTATGCTTTTCTCTGATAGATAATATTTACACGCCAAATCACCAATCTTCATTCCAGCCAGAAACTTCTGATAGATTTCCTGATTCCGGACTAACAATTCCTGTTTCATCTTGGTATTGGCACCCCATTCTTTGCGGTGTTCCTCTTTCCTCGGAATATAAATATTCTGTCCATCCACATACTGTTGTATTAATTCTATAATTTCCATAGGCAGAATTTCTTCTGCTTTTACATAGCCCATATTTGCCTCCTAAAATAAAAATTTCTTAGGATTAGCAATGGCTATAACAATATTTCTTTCTTATCATTGCAATAGCCAGTGCTATGCAACCATAACATACCTTCTCATAAAGCAATCCTCCTTTACGAACCAATCAATGTTTTTCACTATAATGTTACTGTCATAAGTACTCTTACACTAAGTCTAGCATATTCTTTCATATCTATCAACACCAAATTACAATATTTCATTTTATCTCAAACTCACAAATTAATATCTTAATTTGCTATCTACTACATTCACGCTGTCTCTTTTAATTGGAACAACTATTCACTGTCTTTATTCCATCTTCCTGATATCAATTCCAAATTTCCATTTATAGAACCCCTTTATTTTTTGTTCCAAGTCTTCTTTTAAAATCCTCATACTGAAAACAAACCAACTCCTCTACATCTCCATTTTCCTTTAATAGATAAATGGATGGCAATGGCATACCGTTAAATGTGTTATTTTTACACATGGTATAGATTGCCATATCCCCAAAAATAAGACGGTCACCTGGGGCTAAAGATTCTCCCAGACAATAATCTCCTACAATATCGCCGGCAAGACAAGTAGGCCCTCCGATACGATATTCTTTTCCTTCCCCCTCTTCCTGCGTACCATAAAGTGGTGGTAAATAAGGCATTTCAATTACATCTGGCATATGACAGGCAGCGGAGGCATCTATAATGAGATTTGTAGTTTCACCATTTTCTACTACATCCAGTATTTCCGTTACCAGATATCCGGCATTTAATGCTATCGCTTCTCCCGGTTCCAGATAAACTTCCACCTGATAGCGCTCTTGTATCCGACGAATACATTTTTCCAGCCTTTCGATTCCATAACCCGGTCTTGTAATATGATGTCCCCCGCCAAAATTTACCCATTTCATTTGTTTTAGATAGGTTCCAAATTTCTCCTCTACTGCTGTAAGAGTCTCCTCTAATGCATCAGAATCCTGTTCACATAAAGTATGAAAATGAATCCCATCCAAAAGTGCAATTAGTTCCGGAGTCATGTACTTTTCCCATTGTTCCTTGGTTGTTCCAAGACGGCTTCCTTTGGCACAAGGGTCATAAATCTCATGTTCCCCCCCGGTGGAATGTTCCGGATTAATCCGGATTCCCACACTTTTTCCAGCCTGCTTTGCCTGCCCTCCAAATTTCTTTAACTGGGCTGGAGAATTAAATACAATATGGTCTGCATAATTTAATAGTTCTAAAAACTCATCTTCTCTATATGCGCCACAAAAAACATGGACTTCCCCTTCCGGCATTTCCTCCGCCCCAAGTCTTGCTTCATATAACCCACTGGCTTCCGTTCCTGCAAGATACTTGCCTAACATACCATAAACATCATAATTAGAAAATGCTTTTTGTGCCAATAAAATCTTGCATCCTGTTCTTTCCTGAATCTCCTTTAGGATCTTTCCATTTTTATGTAACATAGCTTCATCAATGACATAAGCTGGTGTGTTTATGTCTTGAAACAGTTTTTTTACATCATATTCACAAAGCCCTCGAAACGGTGGGCTACTCTTAGTCACTTCACTTTGATTCATTTATCTTTCCTGCCTTTTATCTCATTCCCAACTTCCTCTAATCCACCAAAACCGGAGCATGGCTTTCTCTATGTGGAAGTCCATACTTTGCAAGTGCCTCAAGATATGGATCCGGATCAAATTCTTCTACTGTAAATACTCCCTTTTTCTCCCACTTTTTCGTAAGCAGCATCAATGCCCCGCACATTGCAGGAACACCGGTAGTATAAGAAATAGCCTGAGAACCTACTTCTTTGTAGCATTCTTCATGGTCACAGACATTATAAATATAATAAGTCTTATCCTGCCCATCCTTCTTTCCTGTAAAAATACAACCAATGTTTGTCTTTCCCTTGGT
>JAFPAZ010000060.1 GCA_017390645.1 Lachnospiraceae bacterium | reverse complement strand
GATACGGTGGAGAAATCACTGTGGAATCACAGGAAGGCATCGGTAGTTCTTTTTCTATAAGTTTTACAAAATAAAGGTGGAACAAGAGAATGTATAAAGTATTAATTGTAGAAGACGACCCAATGGTTTCAATGATAAACGAACAATATGTCCGGCGAAATAAGAAGTTTTTTGTCGCAGGAGTATGTAGAGACGGCAAGAACGCATTGGAGTTCATGGATAGTCATGACATTGACCTAATTATTCTGGATGTGTTTATGCCACATCAGGATGGTTTCGAAACACTGCGTCAAATCAGGAAAAAACAGATATCGGTAGATGTCATTATGGTAACAGCTGCAAATGACCGAGAATCTTTGGAAGAAGCACTCCATCTGGGAATCGTCGATTATCTGGTAAAGCCATTTACTTTTGAACGTTTTTGCATGGCACTTGATAAGTTTATTGCACAGAGAAATGCGCTGAATGAACTGGGAACTCTCAATCAGAAAAGTATTGATTTTATTATTGATAGCGCAAGAAAGAAAAGTGAAGACATGCATCCAAAGGGAATACAGGAGAAAACACTACACTTGATTTTAAAGTATATGAAAGAAAATGGGCATATGTGGATGTCGGGTGAAAATATCGCGGAAGAGGTAGGACTAACACGTGTCACAGTGAGAAGATACTTGAATTATCTGACGGAAGTGGGCACTGTAGTTGGTGAAATAAATTATGAAACTGGAGGAAGGCCATGCATGCTTTATAAAGTAGTTGAATAGAACAAGGAGGAAATAAAAGTAATGGAAAGAAAAATCGTGTTAAAAGAAACTATACTTGATGCACTGGAAAAAGTAGGTGTTACCAGCGGACAGACAATAATGGTACATACATCTCTTAGCAGTCTGGGATTTGTCTGTGGTGGAGCGCAGACCGTAATAGAGGCCCTATTGGAAAGTGTAGGCTCAGATGGAACCATTATGATGCCAACCCAGTCATGGAAAAATCTTGATCCTACTACTGGTGTGCACTGGGAAGAACCGGAAGAATGGTGGCAGATGATTCGTGACAATTGGCCTGCGTATGATAAGGATATTACTCCGACTAATACAATGGGAGCGGTTGCCGAAATGTTTCGAAAATGGCCGGGAACACTGCGCAGTGACCATCCGGCCCGTTCTGTAGCAGCATACGGAAAATATGCAGATTTTCTTACAAGAGAGCATAATCTTACCAACATTTTCGGAGACGGTTCACCTATTGGGAAACTATATGAACTTAATGGTTATGTTCTTTTGGTTGGAGTTGGTTATGATAAGAATACTTCTCTTCATCTGGCAGATGTGAGGGCTGAATATCCTGGAAAGCATAATTGTACAGAGCACAGTGCAATTATGGAGAATGGAGAACGCGTATGGAAAGCCTACGATACATTATCTGTAGATGGTGAGGATTTTGACGAAATAGGTAAAGCTTTTGAAAAAGAACATGTCGTACAGAAGGTGACATTAGGAAATGGAATTGTCACTTTTATGAAGCAGAGGGAACTTGTGGATTTTGCTGTAAAATGGATTGAAAGTAATCGAAAAGAGTGAATTTCGCAAATCTAAATTGTTGAGAGTCTAAACAGAAAGAAAAATAAGAATTTTACATTGCTTTTGCCAGTAAATTAGGCGGTGCAACTGGACTTAACAGGATTGTTAAAGGGTGTTGACAGATTGATTGATATGGTTGGTAGTGTTTTTAGAACAAAGGTAATACGATACTTTCATCAAGTGATACAAGGAGGAAACATTGATGAAGAAAGGTAT
>JAFPAZ010000059.1 GCA_017390645.1 Lachnospiraceae bacterium | reverse complement strand
GCCAAAGTGACGGAAGGTGTGGTAAAAGAAGTGGATTATCTCTTACGGGAGAGAGAAGAAAAGGAAGAAGAACGTTACCGTATGCTGGATGAGACCATGCGGGAAATCCAAAAAGCCAGACAACAGGTAGCAGCGACGGAAGTGGAAGTAAAAGAAAAAGAAGAAAAGAAAGGGTTCTTTCGTAAGAAAAAGAAGAATAAGTAGAAAGCATTAAGATATAATGGATTCGTGAAACTTTCCTAGAAAAAAAGGAAGGTGTTCATGTGTTAACATTATAGGGGGGATTATGATGGAAGTAAAGACCTTTGATAAAAAATTAAAAAGATTATAAACGAATTGTGATATATAAGCGAGATAGGAAAACGTAGATTTTGATGTATTTTATCGAAATCTATGTTTTTTTATTTTTCATCCGGAATCTTATGTTTGGAATGTTCTTTTGATTGTTCTTTTTGATTGATGTTTATTCTTTTTGGTGTTACAATATATTCATCTAACTATGATTGGAGGGTGAGATATGGAATATATTGATGTGAAAACTGCATCGGTAAGGTGGAGTATTAGTGAGCGAAGAATTACTACTTTATGCCGTAATGGACGGATTGAAGGTGCAAAAAAGGAAAATGGAATATGGCTCATTCCTTCTGTTGCTATGAAACCTTCGGATGGTCGTAAAAACAGGCATATTATGAATGTTGATAGAAGTGAAACCTTACCATTGCCCATAGGTGTTTCGGATTTTAAAGAAATGGTTACCAATTATTATTATGTGGATAAGACCTTACTAATAAAAGAACTAATAGATGCCCGTCCTAAAGTTTCTTTATTTACACGCCCGAGACGATTCGGTAAAACACTTACTATGGACATGCTGAAGACCTATTTTGAAAAGATGGATATGGACACTTCCGTTTATTTCAAGAATCTGAACATTTGGAATTGTGGTGAAAAATATCGCAACCATCAGGGAAAATATCCGGTTATTTTTCTGACGTTTAAAGATGTTAAATTTCAGACATGGGATGAAACCATGGAGAATATCCGTTATATTCTGCGAAATGAATTTGACCACCACTTAGAACTTTTGGAATCCGATAAAATAAGCGAATATGATAAGAACTATTTTCGGTCTGTTCTTTCCGGAAATGTAACCAAAGTGGAACTGACGGGGGTTTTGGCACAGCTTTCAAAAATGCTCTATCAACACTATGAAAAAAAAGTGGTGATTATTATTGATGAATATGACACTCCAATTCAGCAGGGGTACATGGCAGATTATTATGAAGATATAGTTGGTTTTATGAGGAATCTTTTTTCGGGTGCATTTAAAGACAATTCGAATCTTGCTTTTGGATTTCTGACTGGTATCTTACGGGTTGCAAAAGAAAGTATTTTTAGTGGGATGAACAATTTAAAGGTAAATTCCATTCTAGAAGAGCGTTATAGTGAATATTTTGGTTTTACCAGTGAAGAAATTTATGCTATGACGAAATATTATGATAAAACTGATAAATATGAAGAAATTTGTGATTGGTATGACGGTTATCGGTTTGGAAATACGAATATTTTCAATCCCTGGTCCGTTCTTAATTACTTTGATGATGGATGCTTCCCAAAAGCTTTTTGGCAATCCACAGGAGATAATAGTATTATTCGGAAGATTGTATCCGAGGCGGATAGAGAAACTTCTGAAAATCTTCAGGATTTAATGAGAGGAAAAACAATCTCTTCTTATGTTGATACCTCTGTGATTTACCCGGAAATTCAAAATAATCCCTCTACTATATATAGTTTCCTGCTTGCCGCAGGTTATTTAAGAATAGTTCAAAAAGACAATTTTCATGATGGCAATGCAATTTGTCAGGTTGCGATTCCTAATAAAGAAATTTTTTGTGTTTATGAAAAGGAAATATTATCCGCATTGTCTGATGTAATATCCCAGTCATCTGCCATTGCCATTCAGCATGCCGTTATGGAACAAAATATACCTGAATTACAAAAACAGCTTCAGAACTTTCTTGTCCAAACTATAAGTTTTTTTGATTATGCCCATGAAAATTTTTATCACGGATTGATGCTTGGCTTGTGTGCAATTATGAATCATCTTTATGCTGTTGATTCCAATAGGGAATCTGGATATGGAAGATATGATATCCAGCTTAATCCATATAATAAAAAATTGCCGGGTGTCATCATGGAACTTAAAGTAGTAAAAGAAACTACGGATGAAGCTGATATTTCGGAAGAATTAGAAAAGTCTTCTAGCGATGCCTTGAAACAAATCGAGGAGAAAGATTATATTGCTATGATGAAACGTGATGGTGTGACTCGGTTTATGAAAATGGGCGTGGCGTTTTATAAGAAACAGATTAAAGTAGCATACAGGATGGATGAATATATGTAAGTTCCATTAGATTTGTTTTTGGAATGTGGTATGGACATTTACCAGCCAAATCGAAGAAAGAAGCTGGATGAAAAATTAAGTGCTTTGTTTGAAGAGTTTACCTTAGAATGTAAAAGATAGAAGGGAAGAAAGGTTTTTGTACTTTCTGTTTTGAAAAAGTGATAAAAGTTCCCTATAATTCATTGATAAATAGGGAACTTTTTCTTAAAATAAAGATAAAACTGGGATGACCACTTAGTGGATTTTGTTTATGGATTTGTTGCGTAGGAAAATTTGTACTCAAAAATGTAAATGATGTTTCTAAAGTAGCAGATTTGCTTGAGTTTTTAAATAAGAACTTCCCGGATGTTGCAAAGGCATTAAATAAAAGTGATGATTTTGCAGAAGCTGCAAAACAATTATCAAAGGCGGATAATCTAAAGCTTACACGCAAACAGGCTGAGGCTATAACAGAAGCTTTTGAAAATGCCGGGTTGTCAGAGTATCTGCTCAAGACCAGTAATAGTCTTGAGTTAACAGGGGACACACTTAATATT
>JAFPAZ010000058.1 GCA_017390645.1 Lachnospiraceae bacterium | reverse complement strand
TCTGAATTTCTTCTGCTGCATCAAGGCTTAAAAGTTCTCTTACAAATTCTTCATCAGTAAATATTTCTTTAATTCTTTCTTCGTTCATGGTTGTTCTCCTATACATTTATATTATTAAATAGGCGTTTGCAAAACGCCACAAACCGCATAAATACGGCATTTTTTGTTGTCTAAAATGAAATAACTCCTCTCCGGATATGGTATAATAGAGTTGCTAGAAACTAAAAACCATCACCCAAGAAAGGAGTTATTCTGATATTTATGATACCATATAAACAGCTTTCTTTGGCAGATATTTTTCAGGATTGCCAAAATAAATTTGATAATAACAAACCTGCGTTTCTGTCTCTATTAGAAAAACATATCGACCTTGATGAAATTATTCCGCCGGCTTTTTACAGCCATTTTTATGCATCCACGGGCAGAACCCGTAAATACCCTTTAAAAGCTTTTCTTTGGGCTTTGATTATACAGCGTATTTTCTCTATCCCTACAGACCAGCTTCTTTTAACTTTTCTTACTTACTCTAAACCACTTCGCGATTTCTGTGGTTTTACTAAAGTTCCTGACGCTTCCAAAATCACTCGTTTTAAACAGGATTTCCTTCATGATTTACAATCCGTTTTTGACAACCTTGTTGATCTTACCGAACCCATCTGCCAGGCCATTGATTCTGCAAAAGCAAATATGACCATTTTTGATTCTTCTGGAATCGAGGCCTTCGTTACGGAAAACAATCCCAAATATGCCAACCGGATTATCCGGCAGTTAAAAGCTTATGCTAAGTCCAAGAATTATAATAAAAACTATGATCCTTACAAAGCTGCCTATGGTTCCATGCCTACACACGCTTCTGCAAACCCTGAAATCAAACAACTATATATTAACGGGCATTTCTGCTATGTTTTTAAATTTGGCATTGTTACCAATGGTCTTGGAATTATCCGCCATATTTCTTTCTACAACAAGGACTTCCTGACTTCTCACCCGGACATCATTGTGGAAAAGAAATCCGATTCTCCGGAGGAAGATAAATGCGTCCATGACGCTAAGCTTTTAATCCCTACACTACAGGATTTCTTCTTAAAGCATCCACTTATCAATCCTAAAACATTTCTTGGTGATGCTGCTTTCGATTCTGTAAATATATACGAATCGTTACTTTCGGGTGATACCTTTGGAAAAGGACGTTGCTTTTCCAAAGCTTACATTCCTTTAAATGAACGTTCCAAACTTAAGAATCCGGATTATATCATTAACCAGGACGGAATTCCCTGTTGCCCCAAAGATGATTCTCTTCCAATGAAACCGGAAGGCAATCCCATGAAATCTCATGGTTCCCTACGTTATAAATTCGTATGTCCCAAAATGAAATGGGTATATGATAAAACTTCAAAGAAAAAACATCGACAATGCTACTGCGAAAATCCATGTACTTCATCCGGTTGTGGTCGAATGATTTATATCCAGCAGGATAATAATTATCGTGCCTATCCCGGAACCATCCGTGGAACCGCAGATTGGGATAATACCTATAAACTCAGAACTGTCGTAGAAAGAGAAATTAATCATATTAAAGAAAATCTCTGTCTCGCAGGTCGCCGTACCCAAAATGAGAAGACGTTACATGCTGATTTAATCCTTGCTGGTATTACACAACTCATTACCGTTGTTCTGGCTGATAAAATAAAACATCATGAATTTATTCGAAGTCTAAAACCACTGATTGCATAGGTCTTACCAACTTTAATAGAACCAATACATCTTATTAAAGTGCGCCTAAAAATCATAGTTTTTCTTTTTATCAGAGAATTCGTGTCTCACACGAATTCTCCTCTGTTTTTAATAAAGATTGCGAACGAACGTCAGTGAGTTTCGCAATTACCTAATATTATTAAATTACCAACGGCCTCTCGTGCCAGTGCTTACACCAAATGCAGTGCCAAAAACAACTACCAGAGCAATCGGGATGATAAGTAGCGGATTGCCACCTGCAATTTTGTTAAGTTCGTCTTCTGAAAGTTCTTCACCTACTGCTGCTTTTTCGATGCCTTT
>JAFPAZ010000057.1 GCA_017390645.1 Lachnospiraceae bacterium | reverse complement strand
CCAATATTATCCAACAGCCCAATAATGCGCTCTACAGTTTCTTGTGGTGAATTTTCTTTATATCTTACTTCCCATTCTTTTTTATCCATAGTCATTTCCCTGTTTTTTTATTTGAAACTTCATTCTCTGCGTTTCATATGTTTATACGGTTGACTTTCTTTTGTGACCGCTACTATCGATTATACTACCCTATAGCAGACAAAGTGTGGGACAAAACAAGCTAAATTCAGAAAGTAGCACTTAACTTTTTTTACAGCTTATATCATCCGCCAAAGAAATACTCCTGGTTGGTTCTGTCAAACCAGGATAATATCGACTACTCTCAGGAAATGAAGGTAGACTCCCACTTCAGATATTTTATGACGCTCTACGACAAAGAAGAAAAACTGTTTGATCTCGTCCCCGAGCTACGTGAGATGCGCGACCAAAAGGAGCTATACATCAGGTTCAACAAAGCTCATTTTGAAGATATGTCAGAAGTCAAATATACGCTTTCCAAACTCATAGAGCTTTACCGCCGTTCCAGATTTGAAATGTTCCGGAATTTTGCTGCCCTTCTAAAAGAAAACTACGATGAGATAGTCAATTCATTCATTCGAGTTGAAATCATTGATGAACATGGAGAAATCCATGAAAAGAGACTGTCTAATGGACCGATTGAATCATTTAACCGCATCCCAAAAGACATGAAAAGGAACTCTCGAGGCTATCTTGATTTCGAACATGCTCGGAACAGGATCCTTTTTGCAACGAGGAAACCTGCTACGATCACCTCTCCCAAAAAGTAAACTGGAGGATATGAAAATCATATCCTCCAAATTGTTATTTAGTTATTGCTGCATGGAATCCCACCATGTCAGCCCACCACTTTGAGAATGGTTCCCACCACTCTGTGCAAATACCCTTTTGCTGCCCAATTTTCCAGCTGTTCTTTGGTAATCTCTCCGTTTTCTACCTTCACTAAAAAATCTCTGATAGAAATGATTTCCTCTTCCATTGTATATGTCGGATATGTTTATTTGTTAAACGCAATAGCAAGCCCACAAAATGTACCAGCCCCTACAAGGTCGATAATTAACCATGCTATCATAAATATAGAAAATGGTTCTATTCCTCCGGAGACCAATTCCAAGGCTTCCTCGGAAAGCTCGCCATTTTCTAACTGTACCGACCACTTTTCTATCTGTTCTTTAGTAACCTCCCCGTTTTTCACTTTCATTAGAACGTCTTGAATGGAAGTGATTTCCTCTTCGCTGAGTTCAATCCCTTTTTCTTTCAGAGCTGCCTGTATCTCTGATGCTGTTTCCAGCTCAAACACCGATTTTACAAATGCCTCATCTGCAAATACTTCTTTCACTCTTTCAATGTTCATAATTCTTTCTCCTTTTCGTTTTCTGTAGTGTTTCCTATATATTCTGACTTGCCAAAGCCTAAAATCAAGCTAACAATAAATGAGAAGAAAAACAGTAAAACGCCCCATCCTGTAGACTTTCCAAAGGATTTAGCAATACGAATATCAAGTTTAATACCAATAGTTACAGCTACGATAGCTGCTACCAAGCAAATCAACAAAGGCACAATTTCTTCGCTGCTTGATAATACCTGCATTACTACAAGACCTACTAAAAACGGCTAGAAGTATTTAGGTTCCCATGCAATCTTAAAGCGGATGTAATTTTTATAGTAAGGAATAAATGCCTTCCACCCTTTTTCTCCTGCCTTCTGATACATTTTGTAATATCCGATGGCTGATATAAAGTACCACAATACTGCTCCAATCAGCATTAAAGTTAAGATAATTCCGATAAGGCCTGCGCCCAGTGCCAGCTCAGTAGGATCCATGGCTGCCAATTCATTTAAAAAAGTACTATTGCTCATAACGATACCT
>JAFPAZ010000056.1 GCA_017390645.1 Lachnospiraceae bacterium | reverse complement strand
TACTGCTTTCTCGATATCTGCATCTGAAAGGTTAGAACCTGCAGTAATGGTAATGTGCTGTTCTTTTCCGGTTCCTAAATCTTTTGCAGATACGTTTACGATACCATTTGCATCGATATCGAAAGTAACTTCGATTTGTGGCACACCTCTTCTTGCTGGTGCAATACCGTCTAATCTGAATCTACCAATGCTCTTGTTATCTCTTGCGAACTGTCTTTCACCTTGAACTACGTTGATATCAACGGCATCCTGATTATCCTGTGCAGTAGAGAAAATCTGACTCTTCTTGGTAGGAATGGTAGTATTTCTTTCAATTAATCTGGTTGCAACACCACCCATAGTTTCGATGGATAATGAAAGTGGAGTTACGTCTAATAATAAGATTTCGCCTGCGCCTGCATCACCTGCTAACTTACCACCCTGGATGGAAGCACCGATGGCAACACATTCGTCTGGGTTGATTCCCTTAAATGGTTCTTTTCCTGTTAATTGTTTTACCTTTTCCTGTACGGAAATCATACGAGTAGAACCACCTACTAATAATACTTTATCTAATTCGCTGGCAGTTAATCCTGCATCCTTTAAAGCTGTCTGAACCGGTACTGCAGTTCTTTCTACCAAGCTTGAAGTTAATTCATCGAATTTCGCACGAGTTAAGTTCATATCAAAGTGCTTTGGTCCTTCTGCAGTTGCAGTGATGAAAGGAAGGTTGATGTTAGTAGTAGTAGCTGCAGATAATTCTTTCTTTGCTTTTTCTGCTGCTTCTTTTAATCTTTGCATTGCCATCTTATCGTTTGATAAGTCAACGCCTTCCTGTTTCTTGAATTCATCTAACATATACTGAGTAATTACGTTATCGAAATCATCACCACCAAGTTGGTTATCACCAGCAGTTGCTAATACTTCAATAACACCGTCACCGATTTCAATGATAGATACATCGAAGGTACCACCACCTAAATCGTATACCATGATCTTTTGTTCTTTTTCATTATCAAGACCGTAAGACAAAGCTGCTGCTGTTGGTTCGTTGATGATTCTCTTTACATCAAGACCTGCAATCTTACCTGCATCTTTGGTTGCCTGTCTTTGGGAATCTGAGAAGTAAGCTGGTACAGTGATAACTGCTTCTGTTACTTTTTCTCCTAAATAGCTTTCTGCATCTGCCTTTAACTTTTGAAGCGTCATAGCAGAAATTTCCTGTGGTGAATATTTTTTATCATCGATAGATACCTTATAATCACTACCCATGTATCTCTTAATGGATGCGATGGTCTTATCTGCGTTAGTTACCGCCTGTCTTTTTGCAGGTTCACCTACAACTCTTTCTCCTGTCTTTGTAAAAGCTACTACAGATGGAGTTGTTCTTGCACCTTCTGCATTTGTGATAACTACAGGCTTACCACCTTCCATAACTGCTACACATGAGTTTGTTGTTCCTAAGTCAATACCAATAATTTTTCCCATTTTATTTTCCTCCTAAATTAAGTGACTTTTGTCACACAATGTTTACTTTTTTGATACTCACATAAAACTTATGATGTTTTTTTATGTGCTAGTTTGCTACCTTTACCATGCTGTAACGAAGAACGCTGTCTTTATACATATATCCTTTTTGCATTTCTTCTACTACCACATTTTCGCCCTGGGTATCATCTTCAATGTGCATTACTGCATTATGAAGGTCAGGATTAAATTCTTTTCCTTCTGCATTCATAGGGGCTACTCCGATGGATTCGAAAGTAGTCATTAACTGCTTATAAATCGCGGATACACCCTGCTCAAAGGCTCTGTCTTTGTCTTCCTCAGGAATAGACTGCAAGGCTCTCTCAAAGTTATCTACAATCGGTAAAAGCTTTTCTAAAATGCCCTTCGCACCTTCATCATATCTTCTGGCTGTTTCTTTTTCAGTACGCTTTCTGGCATTTTCAAATTCTGATAAAAGTCTTTTATATTTATCATTGGCTTCGTCTAGTTCTTCCTGCTTTTTCGCAAGTGCAAGTTCGCCAGCCACATGATCCGATGCTGTATTTGTGGTCTTTTTCTGATTTCTTCTTCCTGCCGGCTTCGCGGTTTTCTTCGCCGACTCAGCAGTTTTCCCATTCTTCTTCGCTGTCTCAGCAGTTTTACTTCCTGCAGCCTTCTTATGTTCTTCCTGCTTTACCTCTTCATTCTTCGCAGTTTCTTCTTTCACTGTTTCCTGTTTTGTCTCTTTCTGCTTCATATCTTCCTGCATTTCCTTGTTTTTTTCCATTTCCACCTATTTTCCTTTCTTAAATATGACATCCAGCTCTTCCGTTAAATTCTGCAATGTCGTTACAACTTTTTTGTAGTCCATTCGCTTAGGTCCAATGATTCCAATGGTTCCTTTCGCGCCTTCTTCTAATTCATAGGTGGCTGTAACGATACTTAAATCTTTCATATTCGATACGGGAGCTTCGTCTCCAATGTATACCTGTATCCCATGACTTTCATCATGACTTAAGGTTTCATCAATCAAATCTGTCAATACTTTCTTTTCTTCTATTGCCTCTAAGATTTCACTGGTTTTACTGATGTCTCCTAATTCCGGATATTTTAAAATATTCGTAGTACCACTGGTGTATATCTCCAGTTCATCTGCTGCATGAACCGCTTCTACTACACCATTAAAAATCTGTTCTAATAAGTCCCGGTGCATACCAGCCTGTTCTTTCATGGTAGTAATCATTTCAATGTTAATATCTTCCAAGGACTGACCTTGCAAAAATGAATTCAGCAACAGGTTAAGTTTCAGTACTTCTTCATTTTCCAGTGGTGTGGTCAAATCCAGAATCTGATTCTTAATTACGTTATTATCTACCATAATTACCGCTAAAAGCTGGGTATCATCTATGATAGACAACTGAATAAACTTTATCTTTTTATTCTTATACTGGGGTGCTGAAACCAAAGTGGCATAATTCGTATTATAAGCTAATACCTTCGCTACCTGTTTTAAAAGGTTCTCAACCCTGTCTACCCGCTCTAACAGATTCTGCTTGATATTCTCTTTTTCTTCTTCCTTTTCCTTCATCACCTTATCTACATAAACGCGATATCCGGCATCCGTAGGAATTCTTCCAGCAGAAGTATGTGGCTGAATAATATAACCCAGTTCTTCTAAGTCCGCCATTTCATTTCGGATCGTGGCTGAGCTTAAGTTCAAATCTGTGAACTTTGATATTGTTCTGGAACCTACCGGTTCACCGGTTTCCAAATAGTTTGCAACGATTGCTTGAAGAATTTTCATCTTACGTTCGTCTAACTGCATGCCATCATCCTTTCTCTTGGCTTGTTTGTTAGCACTCTCTACCATCGAGTGCTAACATCTACATATAACTTATCACTGACAGTATGATTTGTCAACAGTTTTTTTGTATTTTTCTATGAATTTTCTTCCAAAATTCAGCTTGAATTTTTTGATTCACGAAGTGAACCATTTTTCGTTTATACTGTTCATAAAAATTCACTTAAAATCTGGTTGCTGACATCTAGTCCTTTTGGTGTAAAACGGATTCTGTCCCCATTACATTTTAAGAAACCGGATGCTTCGTACTTTTTTATTACTTTTTCGTAAATTTCTTCTATAGGGATTTGAAACAATTGTTGAAATTCCTTTTTTGATATCCCTTCTATTTTCCTCAATCCCAGGAAGATAAATTCTTCCATTTTTTGTTGTTTTCCTATCTTTTCAATTTCCATTTTTTGTGTCGGATGTTTTTCATATTCTTCAAAAGTTTCATGATTTTTATAGCGGATTTCATTTACATAGGAAGAGGCTCCAAGTCCAAGACCAAAGTATTCTCCCAATTCCCAATAAACAAGATTATGCCGGCATTCTTTGCCCGGTTTGGCATAATTCGAGATTTCGTACCGTTCATAACCATTTCTTTGAAGAATTTCCTGGGTTTTATGATACATTTCCCGTTCTTCCTCTTCATCCGGAAGTAATTTTATGATTTCTTCGTTCTCATAAAATGGTGTGCCTTCTTCTATGATTAGACTGTAGGAAGAGATATGTTCCGGATTCAGAGCCAGGATTTTATTTAGCCCTTCCACATAGGAGGTGATGTTCTGTTTTGGTACCGCAGACATCAGGTCAATATTGATATTATCAAAGCCTTCTTGTCTAGCCATTTTATATGTTGTAAGGAAGGTTTCGTAATCATGGATTCTTCCTAACAACTTTAATTCTTCTGAATTGGTACTTTGAAGTCCTATACTCAGTCGATTGATTCCTATCTCACGGTACGTTTTTAACTTTTCCTTTGTGATGGAGTCCGGGTTACACTCTATGGTGATTTCTGTAGCTCCCTGCCACATTCTCTTCTTTTCCAGTTCCTGTTTTAAATAGAGCAATTCTTCCGGTTCTAATAAAGAAGGGGTACCACCTCCAAAGAAAATGGTATAGGGTTCGTAAGGTTCAAATTCCGTCTGCCTGATTTGACTTGCAAGACTTCTAAGATAGTTTTTCCTTTTTTCTTTGGTTGTAGCTATAGAAAGGAAATCACAGTAATGACATTTTCTTGCGCAAAATGGAATGTGTAAATAAAGGGATACTTTTTTCTTCATAGTCTGTTTCCTCCTGATGTTTTTTCATGGGAGCATGAAAAACATGACCTTTTAACCCTGGTATCATATAAGAAAAGCGAGTGAACGTGTAGGAAATCGGTTCCCATACACATTCACTTCGCTTTTTCATTTCATGCACTATTCTTCATCCAGCTTTAAAACACTCATAAATGCCTGCTGTGGAATCTCTACATTTCCAACCTGACGCATTCGTTTCTTTCCTTCTTTTTGTTTCTCTAACAGCTTTCTCTTACGGCTGATATCACCGCCATAACATTTTGCTAATACGTCTTTTCTCATGGCTTTTACGGTTTCTCTGGCAATTACTTTGCTTCCAATGGCTGCCTGAATCGGAATTTCAAACAGGTGTCGCGGAATTTCTTCTTTTAACTTTTCACACATCTTCCTTCCACGTTCGTATGCAGTAGAGGCATGTACAATAAAGGATAATGCATCCACTTCTTCTTTATTAATAAGGATATCCAGTTTTACAAGGTCTGATTTCACATATTCGCTCATTTCATAGTCAAAAGAGGCATATCCTCTGGACCTTGATTTTAATGCATCAAAGAAGTCGTAAATGATTTCATTTAATGGAAGTTCATAACGTAACACGGCTCTGGTTTCTTCCATGTATTCCATTCCCAGATAAATTCCTCTGCGCTCCTGACATAACTTCATGATAGCACCTACATATTCTGTCGTAACCATAATTTCGGCTTTTACCATAGGTTCTTCCATATATTCAATCTTGGATGGATCCGGAAGATTCGAAGGATTGGTTAATTCCATCACTGTTCCATCGGTCTGGTAAACTTTATAGATTACTCCCGGAGCTGTAGTTACTAAATCTAAGTTATATTCTCTCTCTAATCTTTCCTGAATAATTTCTAAGTGAAGCAGTCCTAAAAATCCGCAACGGAATCCAAATCCCAGCGCGATGGAGGTTTCCGGCTCATATTGAAGGGAAGCATCATTTAACTGTAGCTTTTCCAAAGCATCTCTTAGATCCGGATACTTGGCACCATCCGCCGGATAAAGTCCGCAGTATACCATCGGATTTACTTTTTTATAACCCGGTAGCGGTTCCTCGCATTCATTGTTTGCATCTGTGATGGTATCACCTACCGTAGTATCTTTTACATTTTTCAGACTGGCGGTGATATATCCTACCATTCCTGCTGATAGTTCGTCACATGGAATGAACTGTCCGGCTCCAAAATAACCTACTTCTACTACGTCTGCCTTGGCACCGGTTGCCATCATCTTAATGGTCGTTCCTTTTTTTACAGTTCCTTCTTTGATTCTGCAGAATACAATAACACCTTTATACGCATCATAGATGCTGTCGAAAATAAGTGCTTTTAAAGGACCGTTTTTATCTCCTGTGGGAGCCGGTATCTTGGCCACGATTTCTTCTAACACATCTTCAATGTTTAGTCCTGTCTTAGCGGATATGAGTGGGGCATCCTGGGCTTCGATTCCAATGACATCCTCAATTTCATTTTTTACACGTTCCGGATCTGCACTTGGCAAATCTATCTTGTTAATAACCGGAAACACCTCTAAATCATGATCCAATGCCAGGTATACATTCGCTAAGGTTTGCGCCTCGATTCCCTGGGCTGCATCAACTACCAGAATAGCACCTTCACAGGCTGCAAGGCTCCTTGATACCTCATAGTTAAAATCCACGTGTC
>JAFPAZ010000055.1 GCA_017390645.1 Lachnospiraceae bacterium | reverse complement strand
AGTATTTTTGTTCAACAGATTAAGGATTTTACGGGAATTACTCTTCCAAGAGATCCGGAAGATTTTGTTGATAGAATTTCATTGTATGTTCAGAATATGAGTGGTCTTAAGCCAATGTCCGTTTTAATTGGAGTCATTGCATTGGTGATTCTGATTGTATGGCCTAAAATTACCCAGAAAATTCCGGGACCTTTGGTTGCAATCATTGTAACCACCGTTATTGTAGCCGTAACGGATATGGATGTTGCTACCATCGGAAGTGCAGGATATGAAGTTTCATCTAAATTGCCAATGCCTTCTCTTCCAAAAGGTATTACCTTTGCAACAGTAAAAAATCTGATTTCTCCGGCCTTTACCATTGCTTTACTGGCAGCAATCGAGTCTTTGTTGTCTTGCGTGGTATCGGATGGTATGATTGGAAGCAAGCATCGCTCTAATATGGAATTAATTGGACAAGGTGTAGGTAATATGGCATCTGCGTTGTTTGGTGGTATTCCTGCTACCGGCGCCATTGCCAGAACCGCTACGAACGTGAAAAATGGAGGAAGAACTCCGATTGCCGGTATGGTACATGCCATAACTTTATTATTGATTATGCTGGTATTTATGCCTTATGCGAAACTGATTCCTATGACCACCCTTGCAGCAGTTTTAATGATGGTGGCATACAATATGAGCGGATGGAGAGATTTTAAGGCTCTGTTAAAAGCACCTAAGAGTGATATTATTGTTTTACTGGCAACCTTCTTCTTAACTGTATTTTTTGACCTGGTAGTTGCCATTGAGGTAGGTATGGTTCTTGCAGCCATGTTATTTATGAATCGTATGGCTCAGGAAACCACAGTAAGAGAATGGAGTTACACAGAAGATGGAGAAGATGGTGAGGACGATGAAAACGATAAGGATGCCATTGGTCTTCGTCGTGTACCAAAGAAAACAGCAGTCTTTGAAATCAATGGACCTATGTTTTTTGGTGCCGCAGATAAATTTGTAGATATCGTAAGAGACAGTAAAGATGGAACCAAGGTTATTATTCTTCGTATGAGAAGTGTTTCAGCTTTGGACGCAACAGCGTTTGGAACGTTGAATAAAATTTATCTTGAATGCAAAAAAATGGATATTACTTTGATTTTATCCCATGTAAATGAGCAGCCAATGAAGGTAATGAAGAAAAATGGATTTGATAAATTAGTCGGAACAGACAATTTTGCCCCTCATATTGATGAAGCCATCGAAAGGGCAAAGGCGGTAGTTGGATAAGTTTAATATTGTGTAAAAATGACACTATATCACTTTTCATCTGTGAACAGTAATATATTATTAGCACTCACTTCTTGTGAGTGCTAATTTTTTTCTTGACATTATGTAAAGCAAGTATTATGATAAGTATAGTAACCTAGAATGCTTCACGACAAGAAGAGAATCAGATAAAGGATGTGCCGTGGACTATGGGGATAATAAATAACTTAGATCGGTAATTGGGAGACGATTAAAAACTTATATTATGTGATTCAAAAGAAACAAATACATAAGCAGGCGCTTTGATTCTTTTGAATCACATTCAATATTATAGTTTCACAATTACCTAAATAAACAAAATAAGGAGATGCAGGATAATGGCAAGCAAAGGTAGTTTATCAATTAATAGTGAGAATATTTTTCCAATCATTAAAAAATGGTTATATTCCGATCATGACATTTTTTTCCGTGAATTAATTTCAAATGGCTGTGATGCAGTTACTAAGTTAAAAAAACTGGCATTAATGGGTGATTATACTGAGGCGG
This sequence comes from Lachnospiraceae bacterium, assembly GCA_017390645.1. The sequence goes on along the minus strand of JAFPAZ010000055.1, from coordinate 11,227 downwards.
AAGATGAAAAATACCGTATTGATGTATTGGTAAGTCAGAAAGATAAAACTATTACATTTATTGACAATGGTTTAGGTATGACCAAGGATGAAGTGGAACAGTATATTAATCAAATCGCTTTTTCCGGTGCTGCAGATTTTATTGAAAAATACAAGGATAAAACCAACGAAGACCAGATTATAGGACATTTTGGTTTAGGATTCTACTCTGCATTTATGGTAGCACAGAAAGTAACCATTCAGACCTTATCTTATAAAGAAGGTGCGGAACCTGTATATTGGGAATGTGATGGCGGAACCGAATATTCCATGGAAACCGGAACAAAGACGGTAAGAGGAACGGAGATTACTTTATACCTGAATGAAGACAGTTATGAATTTTCTAACGAATATCGTGCTAAGGAAGTAATTGAAAAATATTGTTCTTTCATGCCGGTTGAAATTTATTTTACCAATGAAGATGCCGTGAAAGAAGAAAAGGTAGAAGAGGTAATAGAAGAAGCGGAAGAGGAAACAGAAAACGGTGAAGAAGGAAAAGAAACAGAAAAGGAAGAACCGAAGGAAGTTCCAATTAATGATCCGGCACCATTATGGACCAAACATCCAAATGAATGCAAAGAGGAAGAATACAAGGAATTCTACCGTAAAGTGTTCCATGATTATAAAGAACCTTTATTCTGGATACACTTAAATATGGATTATCCGTTTAATTTAAAGGGAATTCTTTACTTCCCTAAATTTAACAGTCAATACGATTCTTTAGAGGGAACCATAAAACTTTATAACAATCAGGTATTTATTGCAGATAACATCAAAGAAGTAATTCCGGAATTTTTACTATTATTAAAGGGTGTCATTGATTGTCCGGATTTACCATTAAATGTATCAAGAAGTGCATTACAAAATGATGGATTCGTTCGTAAAATTTCAGATTACATCACCAAGAAGGTGGCAGATAAGCTATCCGGTATGTGCAAAACAGAAAAGGAAAACTATGAGAAATACTGGGATGATTTAAGTCCGTTTATTAAATTTGGTTGTTTAAAAGATGATAAATTTAATGATAAAATGAAGGATTACATTCTGTTTAAGAATCTGGATGATGTTTACCAGACTTTACCGGAATATTTGGAAGCAGCCAAGGAAAAACATGAAAATAAAGTATTTTATGTAACAGATGTTACCGGACAGTCCCAATACATTAATTTATTTAAAGAACAGGGTATGCAGGCGGTTATTTTAACACACAACATTGACACTCCATTTATTACCCATTTGGAACATGGTAATCAGGATGTAAAATTCTTACGCATTGATGCAGATGTTACAGATTCTTTGAAAGAAGAAGGAAATGAAGAGGAATTAAAAGAGGCATCTGAAAAGCTGGGTGAATTATTTAAGAAAGCCTTAAATAAGGAAAATCTGGAAGTCTCTGCCCAGAAGTTGAAAAATTCTTCGTTATCTGCTATGATAACTCTATCAGAAGAAAGTCGTAGAATGCAGGAAATGATGAAAATGTACAGTATGGGCGGTAATATGGATCCTGCTATGTTTGGTATGGGTCAGCAGACTTTGGTGCTGAATTTGAATCATCCTTTGGTTCAATATGTATTAGAACATACTGAGGCTGAATATACGGATATGGTTTGTCAGCAGATTTATGATCTGGCCTTATTATCCCATAGTCCATTAGATGCTGATTCTATGACAAAGTTTATCTTACGAAGCAATGAAATATTAGAAAAACTAACTAAGTCATAATGCTTTTGCATTTTAAGCAGCTGACGGTATGGAGAGAATATGAAACCGGAAAAGGAAAAAAATAATTTAAACGAAGAAAATCAGATCAATCAGGTGGATGAGATACAAGAAAATCAGAACGATCAGATACAGGAAAATCAGAACGATCAGATGGATCAGAACGATCAGATAGATAAAAATCGGGTAAATCAGATGGATCAGACAGATGAAAATCAGAAAGAGGAAACCGGTTTAAAACAAGGAAAAAATAGGAAAGATGAGAAAGAAGAATCCTTTGGAAAAGAGCTGTTAAGCTGGATGTTTACCATTGCCATTGCTTTGTTTTTAGGATGGTTCTTGAGTAAAGTAGTATTGTTTAATGCTAATGTACCAACGACTTCCATGGAATCAACGATTATGAAGGGTGATAATTTAATTGGATTTCGTCTGGCTTATCAGTTTTCAGAACCGGAACGAGGAGATGTTGTTATCTTTCCATATCCGGATAATACCAGTGTGACCTATGTAAAACGAATCATTGGTATGCCGGGAGATACGGTAGAGGTTCATGATGGAAAGGTTTACATTAACGGAGTTGTTCTGGATGAATCAAAATATCTTACTGTGACCACAGAAGGAGAGTTTGGACCATATGTAGTGCCGGAGGATTCCTACTTTATGATGGGAGATAACCGAAATTTTTCCTTAGATTCGAGATATTGGGAGAATAAGTTTGTAAAGAAAGAGGATATCATTGCGAAAGTAATCTTCCGTTATTATCCATCCATTGGAATGATAGAATAGCTTTGGCTGTGAAGGGTTGATGAAAAGAAAAAATACTGTCAGTGAAACAAAGGTGGCAGGGAGGGATAATTTGAAAAATAGATGGATACTGTTGCTTGGATTCATGGGTTGTCTCTTCTTTACGGCATGCTCCACGGGTAAAATGGATATAGAAAATACAACAGCCAGTGTGGAGGATAGTAAAAAAGAAGAGGTGGTCTTGAAAGAAATACAGTTTCAAGATGTCGTATTTCAGATTCCTAAGGAGTATGAAACGGAAATCACTTCAAAAGAAGTGATGCAGCTTGCAAAAACTGAGAATTCTTCGCTTACATTAAGGTATGAATGCAATCAGGAAAAGAATATGACAAAAGAATATGCGCTGGGAGAGTATGCTGCCACGAAGATGCTGGAAATCGCAGGAAAGTATCCACAGGCAGTGTTTGTGGAAAGCAGTATCATTGATACAGCGTATGGATATTACCTGAAGTTATCCTATGAAATGATAATGAATGAAAAACAGGTAAACTATCAGGTTTTTTACCCAATGATGGAAAGTTATGATTTGGTAATAGAATGTTTTGATGCAAAAGATTATGAATGTGCTTCGTTTTCAGAAACTGCCGAGAATATTGCCCAAAGTCTGGTGATAAAAGAGCAGACAAAGAAACAGGAACAGGAAACGGAAGATAAAGTAACTTTAGCGACAGAGGTTGAAATGCAAAATTAAACTGAATAATGTAGAAAACAGATTGTGGATTTGCTTCCTAAACTTACCATAATAATTATAAGACAGCTACACATACTAGGATTACGATAAGCAAGAGCTTTTCGAAATAATACTAGGAAGGTGAATTATATGTCAAACACAAGTGGTTCTAAAAACGGACGTATGGAAGTTCCAGAAGCAAAGGGTGCTATGGATAAGTTAAAAATGGAAGTAGCATCTGAAATGGGTGTAAACTTAAAGAACGGATATAATGGAGATCTTACTTCAAGAGAGACAGGCTCTGTCGGAGGCGAGATGGTACGTCGTATGATTAAGAGACAGGAAGAAGAAATGAGCAGACAAGGAGAATAATCTCTCTGCCATTTTATGTATCCCGGATGCTGCCACAATAAATTGTGGCAGCATTTTTATTTTGTGTTACTGTTTGCTTACCGGTTCCAACCATTATGAAAAGTGCGGAAAATAAAAATCTTTTTCGTTGCTTTATTACGATAAATTTATAAAAAGTGTAGACATATTAGAAATATCTATGGTATAATGTGACGATGATTATTGGTGTAAGATATTCAAGAATACCAGAGTGTTCTTGTTTTGTAGCATATATCAGTTGTATGCATAATATTTTCTACCCATGAAAAGACATATAGGAGGATATTTAAATGAATTTAACAGTAGAAAAACTAGAAAAAAACATGGCGAAGCTTACAGTAGAAGTGGGAGCAGATGTTTTTGAAGCAGCAATTAAGACAGTTTATAATAAGCAGAAAGGACAGATTTCAGTTCCAGGTTTCCGTAAGGGAAAGGTACCACAAGCTTATTTAGAGAAAATGTATGGTGCAGAGATGTTTTATGAAGATGCTGCCAATGAAGTAATTTCAAACGAATATCCAAAGGTATTTGATGAAACAGATTTAGAAATCGTATCTTCACCAGAAGTAGAAGTTGTCCAGGCTAAGAAAGGGGAACCTTTCATCTTCACAGCAACTGTAGCAGTAAAACCGGAAGTAACTTTAGGACAATATAAAGAAATTGAAGTAGAAGCAGCAAAAGTGGAAGTTACAGAGGAAGATGTAGCAGCAGAATTAAAGAAAGAACAGGAACAGAATGCAAGAACTTTTGCAGTAGAAGACAGAGCAGTGGTTTCAGGTGATGAAGTAGTCATTGATTACGAAGGTTTTGTAGATGGAGTTGCATTTGAAGGTGGTAAGGGAGAAGATTATCCACTTGTAATTGGTTCTCACTCTTTCATTGATACCTTTGAAGATCAATTAATCGGAAAGAACATTGGAGATGAAGTAGAAGTAAATGTAACTTTCCCAGAAGAATATCATGCTCCTGAATTAGCAGCAAAGCCTGCTTTGTTTAAGGTTAAAATTAAGAGCATCAATGCGAATGAATTACCTGAATTAAATGATGAATTTGCTCAGGATGTTGGCGGATTTGATACTTTAGATGAATATAAGAAGGATATTAAGACTAAGTTAACAGAAAAGAAAGAAAAAGAAGCTAAGTCTCAAAAAGAAGAAAAGGTAATCGAAAAGATTATTGAAAATGCAACTATGGAAATTCCAGATGCTATGATTAATACTACTATGAAACAGATGGTAGATGAATTTGCTCAAAGATTAAGCTATCAGGGATTAAGCTTAGAACAATACTTCCAGTTTACAGGATTAAACATGGCTAAGTTTGAAGAACAATGCAAGCCACAGGCGTTAGCAAGAATCCAGTCAAGATTAGTACTTGAAAAGATTGTAGAAGTAGAAAATATCACAGTATCTGAGGAAGAATTAGAAAAAGAACTTACTAATATTGCTTCTATGTATCAGATGGAATTGGATAAATTAAAAGAATTAATGGGCGATGCAGAAAAGGATGCAATCAAGAAAGATACTGCAGTTCAAAAGGCAGTGGATTTTGTTGTGGAAGCAGCTAAGGAAGTATAAGAAACCTAAATTCAACTGAGATTATTTATTGGCTTAATCCTAGTTTATGATGGATAGTCGTGAATCATTAAAGTAAAGAATATATATGGATTAAAAAACTATGCATGAAATCTAACAGTTAGGATATCCTTATTATGGGGTATCCTAACTACATAAAAAGGGTTTTATATAGTAAAAGGAGGAAGTTGAAATGAGTTTAGTACCTTATGTCATTGAACAAACCAGCAGGGGAGAGCGTTCCTACGATATTTATTCCAGATTATTAAAAGACAGAATTATCTTTTTAGGGGAAGAAGTAAATGAAGTTACTGCAAATCTTGTGGTGGCACAGTTGTTGTTCTTAGAGTCAGAAGACCCAGGTAAGGACATTAATTTATATATTAACAGCCCTGGTGGTTCTGTTACTGCCGGTTGGGCTATTTATGATACCATGAAATATATTAAATGTGATGTATCTACGATTTGTTTAGGTATGGCTGCAAGTATGGGAGCATTTTTGTTAGCAGGAGGTACCAAGGGTAAGAGAATGGCACTTCCAAATGCAGAAATTATGATTCACCAGCCTTTAGGTGGTGCCCAGGGTCAGGCAAGTGACATTAAAATTGCAGCAGAGCATATTTTAAAGACGAAAGCAAACTTAAACCGTGTTTTAAGTGAAAATACAGGAAAGCCACTTGAAGTAATTGAAGTCGATACAGACAGAGACAATTGGTTAAGTGCAAAAGAAGCCATGGAATATGGGTTAATTGATAAGGTGATTGAAGCTCACTAAGAAGAAGATTAGAAAGTTTGAAAGAAATCGAGGTGAAGAAATGTCAAGTCGAAAAGAAGATTCAAAGGTAAGATGTTCTTTTTGTAATAAATCACAGGAACAGGTTCGTAAAATCATTGCAGGTGCGAATGATGTTTATATCTGTGATGAATGTATAGAAATCTGTAGTGGTATATTAGAAGATGAATTTTTGGATGAGGATATGGATTCAGGAGAAATTAATCTGTTAAAACCAAAGCAGATTAAAGAGTTTCTGGACGAATATGTAATTGGACAGGAAGAAGCAAAAAAAGTGTTGTCCGTAGCAGTTTATAATCATTATAAACGTATTATGGCAGATAAAAGTTTTGATGTTGAACTACAAAAAAGTAATATTATCATAATCGGACCAACCGGTTCCGGAAAAACATATCTTGCCCAGACTCTTGCCAAATTGCTGAATGTACCATTTGCCATTGCAGATGCTACTACCTTAACAGAAGCTGGTTACGTAGGTGAAGACGTTGAAAATATTCTGTTAAAGATTATTCAGGCAGCAGATTATGATATTGAACGTGCAGAACGTGGAATCATATACATTGATGAAATTGATAAGATTACAAGAAAAGGCGAAAACACTTCCATTACGAGAGATGTATCCGGTGAAGGTGTACAGCAGGCCTTGTTAAAAATTATCGAAGGTACCATTGCTTCTGTTCCTCCACAAGGTGGAAGAAAGCATCCTCAACAGGAATTGATTCAGATTGATACTTCTAACATTTTGTTTATCTGTGGTGGTGCTTTTGACGGATTGGAGAAAATCATCGAAGCAAGACTTGGTGAAAAATCCATCGGTTTTAATTCGACGATTAAAGATAAAAAAGAACAAAACGTGGGCGAATGGTTCAAGCAGGTAACACCACAGGATTATGTGAAATTTGGACTGATTCCGGAATTTGTTGGTCGTGTTCCCGTGACCGCATCTTTGGATTCGCTGGACGAAACAGCATTGGTGCGTATATTATGTGAACCTAAGAGTGCCCTTGTAAAACAATACAAGAAATTGTTTGAACTTGATGATGTGGAATTGGAGTTCGAAGAAGATGCACTAAAGGCTATTGCCAGATTGGCAATGGAACGTAATACAGGTGCCAGAGGACTTCGGTCTGTCATTGAATCTGTAGTTATGGATTTGATGTATGAGATTCCTTCTGATGATAAGATTTCAAAATGTATTATTACAAAGGATATGGTGGAAAATCATGCGGATGCCATTTTAGAGTATGACGAAAAGAAACCTATGAAGAAGAAGGATCCTGTAGCGAAAAAACGCGCTCAAATTGAAAAAGAGAGTGCTTCGGAACAATAATTTATCAAGAGATTGACGCGGTGCAACTTGATAAGAAACGTCGTGAATGATTGAGGTTTACGATATTGAAGTTTTGAAAAACTTTCAAAATATTATGGAACAGTTTATTCCTATTAGTCTTGGTGAAAGCTGTTCCATTTTTTTATGTAACAGGAAAATTCTTATGAGCTTGTTTAGAGAGGAAGAATAAGATGGTAATTAAAAATGTAGAATTAGAAACAGTTTGTGGTATTACAAGTAAATTACCGGAAAACCAGTTCCCGGAAGTGGCATTTGCGGGCAAATCAAATGTAGGTAAATCTTCATTGATTAATGCATTGATGAATCGAAAAAGTCTTGCAAGAACTTCTTCCCAACCTGGAAAAACCCAGACTATAAATTATTACAGAGTGAACCAGGATGTGTATTTTGTGGATCTTCCGGGGTATGGTTATGCAAAGGTTTCTGTGGAAATTCGGGCAAAATGGGGGAAATTAATCGAAAACTACCTTCATACCTCGAAACAATTACGTTTGGTTTTCTTGCTTATTGATATAAGACATAAACCTTCTGATAATGATACATTGATGTATCACTGGATTGTGGAAAATGGGTATAATCCTATTATCATAGCCACCAAGCTGGATAAAATAAAACGAAGTCAGGTACAAAAACAGGTGAAATTAATCAGAACTACATTAGAAACCGGAGAAGAAACACCGATTGTACCTTTTTCTAGTCTTACCAAACAGGGAAGGGATGAAATCTGGGATTTAATTGAAACTTATGCTATTAATAGCAATGATGATTGAAGTTTATATCATTAAATGGTTATATTGAAACCGGTATGGATTAGAAAAAATCTTGACAGTATTTATAAAGATATATTATACTTTGTATAAGATTGTAATTAAGATATAGATGTGTAGTAAGACACAGATGGGAGCGGAAATGACCTCGAAGATTATTGGAACAGGAAGCTATCTTCCTTCACATGTAGTAACAAACGATGACTTAGCAAAAGTTGTAGATACAGATGACGAATGGATTAGCAGTCGTACAGGAATTAAAGAACGTCGAATTGTAGATAATGAAAATGAAGAAACTGCTTATCTGGCATCTATGGCTGCGAAAGCGGCGATAGAGGATGCGGGCATTTCTCCGGAGGAAATTGATTTGATTTTACTTGCAACGATGTCTCCGGACCAGGTATTACCAAATGTTGCCTGTGAAGTACAGGAAGCGGTTGGAGCCATTCACGCAGTGGGGATGGACTTGAATGCTGCCTGTTCGGGATTTGTGTTTGCATTAAATACAGCCCATGCCTATATTACTTCTGGAATTTATAAGAATATTCTGGTGATTGGTGCAGAAACGGTTTCTAAAACCATCGATTGGGCAGATAGAAGTACCTGTGTTTTATTTGGTGATGGTGCGGGAGCAGTTGTTGTAACTGCAAGTGAAAGTGGCTCTTATGAAATGGTGATGGGAGCAGACGGAAGAAAGAAAGATGCCCTTACCTGTAAATCCAGACCTATGAATAACTTATTTTTGAAAAATTCGGACTTGGAATACATAAAGATGGAAGGACAGGAAGTCTTTAAGTTTGCTGTAAAGACCGTACCGGAATGTATAATCCAGGTAATGGAAAAAGCGAAGGTAACAGCAGAGGATATTAAGTTTTTTGTATTGCATCAGGCAAATCAGAGAATCTTAAGTTCTGTAGCGAAACGTCTGAAGGTTTCCATGGATAAGATTCCGATGAATGTAGACCGTTACGGAAATACATCATCTGCTTCGATTCCAATTTTATTAGATGAATTAAATAAAAAAGGATTATTGCAGGAAGGGGATAAACTTGTACTTTCCGGTTTTGGCGGAGGCCTTACCTGGGGAGCAAGCCTGATTGAGTGGTAGTCCGATGATGAAAGTCCTGTCAGGATAATGGAAATATTGAAAAATCGGCCGCAAAGTTTGTCTGGGGCAGGCTGTTTTTCAATATTTCTTTTTTATTCTGCGTGGAATGGATAAAAAGTTTGTGTAAAAAGACAGCATGTGATATAGTATCTATATTCGTGTGATTATAATGCAGAAAGGAAAGAGTGACATGAACATAAATGAATTGAAGACGAAGGCAATGCAAAGAAAACCTGCCAGTAAAAGAGCGAGTCAGACCGGAAAAAAGTTAGATTTATCTAAAATGGTGAGGATGAATTTTAACGAAAATTCATACGGTATGTCACCAAAAGCTTTAGAAGCAATAAAAGAATCCGCGGTTATGGGAAATCGTTATGATTTTAATGCAACAGAGATTAAAGAGGTTATTGCAAAGAAACATGGATTTGAACCTTCTAATGTATTGATTGGAGCAGGTTCTAGTGCATTGATAGATATGTTAGGAGTAACCTTTCTTGAAGATGGAGATGAAGTCGTGTTTTGTATGCCGACTTTCGCAGCTTTTGTAGACATGGCATATGTAAATGGAGCAACTCCTAAGGTGGTTCCTGTAAATGAAAATCAGGAATTTGACCTGGATGCCATGTTAGAAGCTATAAATGAGAAGACAAAGATGGTGGTAGTGGTAAATCCGAATAATCCTACCAGTACTTATAGAAGTGCGAAGGATATAGAAGAGTTTATTAAAAAAGTTCCGGAAGGTGTGATGATTGTGATAGATGAAGCCTACCTTGAATATGCCACTGCACCGGATTGTAAGAGTATGCTTTATCTCGTAAAAGAAATAGATAAGCCAATTATAGTATTAAAGACTTTTTCAAAAATATATGGTATGGCAGGGGTAAGAATGGGTTATGCCATCGCAGATTCTTCCGTTGTTGCTTCTATGAATGGTTGTCCTGCGGCATGGAATATAAGTATTATGGCACAAAAAGCAGCCATTGCAGCCTTAGGTGATCAGGAGTTTATAGAATATGTAAAAGAAAAGATTGCTGAAGGAAGAGATTATATTACTAAGGAATTAGAGCAGTTAGGATGTAAAGTGTTCCCGTCCCAGACGAGCTTTGTTTACTTCGATGCCCACCGCGACCCGTCAGAATTAATGGATGAAATGGCAAAAGAAAATATAGCTATGGGGGCAGCGGAATATAGTCGTATTTCTGTTGGAACCATGGAAGAGAATCAGTTATTTATCCAAGCGATGAAAAAGATATTAAGCAGAGATAATTCGTAGGACGAAGAAATTAAGATAAAAAATATCAGACAGGAAAGAATGAAAGGATGTTAAAGCATTATGGGAAAAACAAACGTAGATGTGATGGAGATTTTTGGTTCTAACGTATTTAACGATTCGGTTATGAAAGAGCGCCTGCCAAAACCCGTTTATAAAGAACTAAAGGCGACGATTGAAAAGGGAACAGAACTAAATCCAAAGATTGCAGATATTGTAGCCAATGCCATGAAGGATTGGGCGATAGAAAAGGGAGCAACTCATTATACTCATTGGTTTCAGCCAATGACAGGTGTAACAGCAGAAAAACATGATGCATTTATTAATCCTGCTTCTGATGGAACGGTAATTCTTGAGTTTTCCGGAAAAGAATTAATCAAAGGTGAGGCAGATGCTTCTTCCTTTCCATCTGGTGGGTTAAGGGCAATTTTTGAAGCTAGGGGATATACTGTTTGGGATTGTACTTCTCCTGCCTTTGTAAAGGAATCACCGGACGGAAGTACCATTCTTTGTATTCCGACAGCCTTTTGCTCTTATACAGGGGAGGCATTGGATGAAAAAACACCATTGCTTCGTTCTATGGATGCAGTAGGAACCCAGGCGATGAGAATATTAAAGTTATTCGGAAATACCACAGCGACGAAAGTAGATATTTCTGTTGGACCGGAACAGGAGTATTTTCTGGTGGCAAAAGATAAATTTATGCAGAGAAAGGATTTAATGTTTACAGGACGTACCTTATT
>JAFPAZ010000054.1 GCA_017390645.1 Lachnospiraceae bacterium | reverse complement strand
GCAAAGCGGGGTGTGGAAGTTAGTATCATTATACCACATGTTCCTGATAAAAAAACTGCATTTTATCTTGCAAAAACCTATTATAAAGAACTCATTCCTACCGGTGTAAAAATCTACGAATACCTTCCCGGCTTTATACATGCAAAAGAATTTATTGTGGATGGTCAAAAGGCCGTGGTTGGATCTATTAATCTGGACTATAGAAGTCTTTACCTTAATTTTGAATGTGGCATATTCTTATATCAGAATAATGTAATTTCTGATATGGAAAAGGATTTCCAAAATACCCTTCGCCGCAGTTTAAACATTACCATGGAGGACTATAAAAAACTTCCTTTACATGTCAAACTAACGGGAAGTATGCTTCGCTTTATTGCGCCATTAATGTAAACTGTCTCTTAAAAACATAAAAAATGCTGGCACATCTGATTTTTCATCACTGTGTCAGCATTTTTTATTTTATGCTACGAGTATCAAATGCATGGCATTTTTTATCCTATGCTATGGGTATTAAATGCATGACATTATTTATCCTATGCTATGGGTATCAAATGCATGGCATTTTTACTCACTGGTATTTCGTATTTCATCACCCGAAGCCTTTTATTTCTATACCTGAGGTGTTTTGGTAGTTGCTAATTCTGTCAAGGAACTCACCAATCCTGCTGCACTTTGAATATTGGAAGGAACGATAATCTTAGTAGCCTTTCCATCTGCTGCTTTTTCGAAAGCTTCCAAAGACTTTAACTGAATTACTGCTTCATTCGGTGCTGCTTCTTTTAAGAAACGAAGACCATCTGCATTTGCCTGCTGGATTGCCAGGATAGCCTGTGCATTACCTTCTGCTTCACGAATGGTAGCTTCTTTCTTCGCTTCTGCACGAAGAATGGCTGCTTCTTTTTCTGCTTCTGCTTCCAAAATGGCTGCTCTCTTATGACCTTCTGCAATTAAGATAGAAGATTCTCTTTCACCTTCTGCTCTTAAAATAGATTCACGACGGTCACGGTCTGCTTTTAACTGCTTCTCCATACTTTCCTGAATGGAAGGTGGTGGAAGAATGTTCTTAAGTTCCACACGGGTTACTTTAATTCCCCATGGGTCAGTAGCTTCATCAAGAATCGCTCTCATCTTAGTGTTAATGGTTTCTCTGGAAGTAAGTGTCTGATCCAGTTCCAAATCACCGATGATATTACGAAGTGTAGTAGTAGTTAAATTTTCGATAGCCAAAATCGGTCTTTCTACACCATAGGTATACGCTCTTGGATCTGTAATCTGATAAAATACTACAGTATCAATTCTCATGGTAACGTTATCCTTAGTGATAACAGGTTGTGGTGGGAAATCTGCAACCTGTTCCTTTAAGTTAACATCCTTTGCTACTCTGTCCACAAATGGCATCTTAAAATGAAGACCGGTTCCCCAGGTTCCAATATAAGCACCTAAACGTTCAATCACATAATTATGTGATTGTGGAACAATCTTGATACAGGTAAGTGCTACTACAACAACAAGAAATAATAGAAAACCTATTACGTATGGCATTTTTTTGCCCTCCTTATAAAAATTTATTAATTTGCATCAGCAGGCTTCACAATTAGTTTTACCCCGGAAACCTTACAAACTTTCACTTTTTGATCTTTTGATATGATGGAATCGTCAATACTTCTCGCACTCCATTCCATACCATTTAACTTAACTACTCCCTGTCCATTCAAATTATCAATATCTTCTGTTACCACACCAATTTTTTCAACAATTTCTTCTACATTGGTTTTGGTCACGCGTTCATTTAATAATTTACGGGCAATAGGTCTTGTAAACACTAAAGTTATAATGGTTACTACCAGATTTGCTGCAAGCTGTCCCCAGATTCCAAATCCCAGATAAGAAAATATGGCAGCTACAATTGCACCAACGGCAAACCAGATACTAGTAAGTCCTAATGTGATAAGTTCAATCAGAACCAGTCCTGCACTAATTAAAATCCATATAATCGGATCCATAATGACCCCTCCCTTTTTTATAGATGTTTTTATGATAACATATTTCAAAAAAAACGTAAATGATAATGTTTATTTTACCATATTTTAATTCTGTTTTACGTAACTGTTCACACGTGAACAGTTACGTACTGGTTTCTACATGTAAATTCGCTTCGCGAAGTTTAAAACCAACCCCTGAATCATGCTATTACGTAACCTGACAACAAGTGTCCTGTTACCGGTTAAGCAATAACATTAAAACTTCTATCTCTTTTTATGAACCTTTTCAAAATTATTTTTCTCTTGCGTAAAACAAAAAGAAATGATAAAGTATTGAATTATATGATACCAGGTTGCATAACCATTCACAGGTATCCGGCATTATCTTATGTCAAAAAGGAGGATGAGTTTATGCCAAACAGAACAAACACCGCAATAGACAGAGCATTAGAAGGGCGTTTAGACAGATTAACCCAGTCCTGCCTGAAATCAGGCTCCATTGATTTAAATTTATATTCAGAGTACGATGTAAAACGTGGTCTGCGTGATGCCAATGGTAAGGGTGTATTAACAGGGCTAACCGAAATTTCTGATGTAGTTTCCCATAAATTAATAGATGGTAATAAGATTCCTTCTGATGGTGAGCTTTATTATCAGGGATATAATGTAAAAGATTTAATTGAAGGGGAAGAAAACGATTTATTTAAGTTCGAAGAATCCACCTATCTGTTATTATTTGGTGAACTTCCAACAAAGGCTCAACTACAGGAATTTATTGAAATCCTTGGGGAAGCCCGTGAACTTCCGGAAAACTTTGTGCGAGATGTCATTATGAAGGCACCAAGTCAGGATATGATGAATGTACTTCAAAAAAGTGTATTAACTTTATATTCTTATGACTCCAATCCAAATGCCATTGACATTCCTAATATTTTAAAGCAATCCTTGGCTTTGATTGCACAATTCCCTTTGATTTCCGTTTATGGTTATCAGGCATACCGCCATTATTATCTGGATGACAGTCTGATTATCCATAACCCAAAGAAGGAACTTTCCACTGCAGAAAACATTTTACGACTGCTTCGTGCCGATGAGTCATACACAGAATTAGAAGCCAGAGTATTAGATGTTGCTTTGGTCATTCATGCAGAACACGGCGGCGGTAATAACTCTACTTTTACCACCCATGTAGTTTCTTCCTCCGGTACAGATACTTATTCTACCATTGCCGCTTCCTTAGGTTCTCTAAAGGGTCCAAGACATGGTGGCGCAAACCTTAAGGTACAGCAGATGTTCCGCGACATTAAAGCAAATGTCAAAGATTTATATGATGAGGATGCTTTAAGAGAATATCTTACCAAGATGTTGAACAAAGAAGTATTTGATAAGAGTGGATTAATCTACGGTATCGGACATGCGGTTTATACAGAGTCAGACCCTCGTGAAGTGATTCTTAAGAAATATGCCCGGGAACTTTCCATTGAAAAAAATCGTTTAGAGGAATTTGAATTCTATGATCGTGTAGAACGCATTGCAAAGGAAATCATCCAGTCCGGAAAGCAATTACACAAGCCTATTTGTGCTAACGTTGATTTCTACAGTGGTCTGGTTTACTCCATGTTAGGGCTTCCGGAAGAATTATTTACGCCTCTTTTCGCCATCTCCCGTATCTCCGGCTGGTGTGCCCATAGAATTGAGGAGTCTGTAAATAAAGGTAAAATCATTCGTCCAGCCTATAAGTATGTTGGAAAGCATCGCGAGTATATCAATGCTGCAGACCGTGAATCAGTATAGAAATACTGATACAACCGGCTTGCGTTGCCCTTTTTCCATCTTGCTGCTATGAGTCGATTTAACTTTGAACCATGATGAAAGCCATGAATGATTCAGGCTAAATTAAGGGGTTGTTACACCAAGAAAAATCTCTTCAAAATAAAACGCTTTTCACGTTGCTATTTTGTGTAGTTTTTCTTTTTGAAACAACCCCTTTTTTAATTTCAACTCCCGCCCTGATATTATGCCATCTGGTTATGTATCATTTCTAAGATTTCTTTTAGTTTATCTGCACTGATTTGCCCTGGAGCGGATGCCTTCTTTCCGGAACCAAAGGTCAGACAGGAACCGGTACTTTCTCCCATCATACGGCTTATCATTCCTTTCTTTCCCATGGACATGGTAATTACCGGGGACTTAAGTTCTTCTTTCATTTCTGTTGTGATACTTAATAAGCGATATACATCTTCCATGGAATCAGGCATAACTGCAATCTTAACAACATCTGCACCAAGTTCTTTCATCTTTCTCAAACGTTGTTTCATTTCTTCCTGCTCTGGTGTCTTATGAAAGTCATGATTTGAAAAAATCGTACAAATACTTTGTTCTTTTGCCTTCTCAACTAATCTTTTGCACACTTCATCACCCATAAATAATTCTACATCAATGGCATCCACTATTTTTTCTTCCAAAATCCATGTGTACAGATTTTCATATTCCACTGCAGAAATTTCCCGTTCTCCACCTTCTGCCTTGGTCCTGAAGGTAGCAAGCACTACCGTATCTGTTTCCATATCCCGAATGATTCCAAATACCTTTTGTAAAAAATCCTTTTTCAGACTCTCCAAATAATCCAGGCGGACTTCTATGATATCATGGGGTAAATCCCTAAGAATCTCCATTTGTTTTTCTACCTGTTCTAAAGTATCTGCCACAAGAGAAACACATATTTTCGGCATCCCTTCCCCTAAGGTTATATTTTTGACTTTTACTGTCTTCATGGTGTCATTCCTTTCTTATCATACAATTACTTCATTATAACTTTTCCCATATGTTTTTGCAACCTCCCGATTGACAACAAAAGGATTTCGTTTTATTATGATGTTAAAAAATCACATAAGAAGCGAAAGGATATTTTATTATGATACCTATTACCGGACATACTAAATTAACAGGACTTTTAGGCACCCCTGTTTCCCATAGCATTTCACCAATGATGCATAATGAGGCATTTTCCCAACTGGGACTTGATTATGTTTACCTTTGTTTTGATGTTGGCACCGACACCTTAAAAACTGCAGTAGATGGTTTAAAGGCCATTGGAATTCGTGGTTTTAACTGTACCATGCCGGATAAAAACCTAATGTGCGAACTGGTTGACCACTTAAGTCCTGCTGCCAAAATGATTGGCGCAGTAAATACCGTTTTAAACGAAGATGGAGTCCTTACCGGCTATAATACGGATGGTATGGGGTATATGCAGGCCGTAAAAGATGCCGGACACGACATCATTGGCAAAAAGATGACCTTGCTTGGTGCCGGTGGAGCAGCAACTGCCATCTGTGTTCAGGCTGCTTTAGATGGAGTAAAAGAAATTAACATCTTTTCCATTAAGGATGCCTTTTGGAATCGCGCAGAGCAACTGGTAGCTACCATTAATAAAAATACAGACTGTAAAGCACAATTATTCGACTTAGCGGATAAAACAGAATTAGCGAAAAGCATTTGTGAAAGCCAGATTCTTACGAACGGTACCAGTGTGGGAATGGCTCCAAATGTAGATCACTGTATTATAGAGGATATGAAACATTTCCCGGATGATCTGATTGTTTCAGATGTAATTTATAATCCTAGAGAAACGAAATTCCTTCGTCTTGCAAGGGAGCGGGGTTTAAAAACCTTTAATGGTCTTTATATGCTTTTATATCAAGGGGCAAAAGCCTTTGAAATCTGGACAGGAAAGGAAATGCCTGTAGATATTATAAAGGAAAAATATTTTTCATAATCCTTAAAAATCTCTCTTGTCTTCTTTGTTGCCACAAGAATTTTTATCAAAAAAAGCAATCAGAGGAATCTTTACCACATTCCTTACTGATTGCTTTTTTGTTTTTATATCACTCACGTTTGGGTGACTTATTTTCCACTGATAATTTTTTCTGCCTTTTCATCATCATTGCTGATAGATAAAACGACATATACTCCTTCCTGATATACCACTGCTTCTTCTAATTTCTCAACTTCTTTTGGAATATAATTTGCAAAACTATTTTTTTGTGCTTCTACACGCTCTGTAAGTTTTTCTTCCATGGATTCGGCGGTGGCTTCGTCCTTTGCCTTAATGACAGCGATTTCTTCCGCTGTAGCACCTGTACTTACATAGGCTTCGTATTCCTCAATATCCTCCTGGGAAATTCCATATATCATCTGGAACATATTTCCTTCCACCTTAGTTAACTGATCTTCGTAAGTAATATCATTTAATAAACTTTGCGCCATAGTATGCACATCAATCACTCTGTCCTCTTTTTTTTCTTTGGAACAGCCGGCTAAAGTACCTAACATTATTAAAAACATCATTGCTGCTATTTTCTTTTTCATAATCTGTAATTTTTTCCTTTCTTACTATCTTCTTTTTAGGCAATTGCGAAACTACCAAAACTTATATTAAGTGATTCAAAAGAACAAATACATAAGCAGGCGCTTGTTCGGCCGTCGGTACTTAATGAGCGACTTGTCACGAATTTAGTACCACTACGAGCCGAACGCAGCGAAAGCGTGCCTGCATTGTTTTGATGCTTTTGAATCACTTTCACATAAAATATTGTAGTTTCGCAGTCACCTATATCTTCTTTTGCCCTTTTTACCAAAAACAGGCTTTGTCGTTAATCCTCTTTCTTATTACTCTTTTTATGGATTCTGTCTTAAATATTCCAGCCATCTCATACAATAAGTCTGATTCGGATGCACTCCATCTACACTGGCATCTTCTGGCAAACAACCGGCTTCATCCGCCAACGCTGCACCTACCGGCAGAAAAGTTGTGCCAGTATCTACTGTCATCTGGAAGATAACCTCATTAAACGTTGCAATCTGTACATTATTTACATAATCTCCCCAGGCAGTTCTATCCTTAGAAACCGGCAATATGCTTTGCACATATATTTTTGCCTGTGGCTGAAGTTCCTGTATGATACGTATCACCTCAGAATATTTCGCACCAAATTCCTTTGGATCCGGCCAACCTAATTCATTCGCTCCAAACATTACATAAACCCGTGTAAACTGTTGCCCACTTAAGGCATCTCTAAGATTTCCCTTATTTCCATCTGGTAACGTGAACACTGCATCGGTCATGGCACTAGAAACATTAATTCCCTTTTCACAATAAAAATGGGAATTTCCAAGTCCCGCCCCTATCATAAATGCCTGGGTTCTGGAATCTCCGATAAAAACCGCATCACTAAAATCTTCCATATATCCTGTATTTACCATATCATCCGGAAGCTCATCCGTGCTGTTCTCTGTAGATGAATTTTCCTCCGTATTTTGTATTGTTTCTGCTGAGCTATCTTCTGTCGAAACAGTATCTGTTGATTGTTCCTCAGATGAAATATGTTCCGATGAAATATCTTCTGTCAGTGTATCCTCCGCAGAATTCCTGCTTTTAGACTGTTCTTTCTCTTTCTTCTCATACCCTATTCTGCCCATAAATATGCCAAGTATAAATGCAACTGCCAAAGCTATGAGCAAAAAAATCACATTTGTAATGTTGCTTTTTCTATTCTTTCTTCCCCTATCTATATACATTTTAAACCTCTTTACTAAGAGCCTCAATCATTCACGGCATATCCTGCAAGTCACCACTAGCAGGTGTACGAGCCACATTGAAACAATCTTGGCTAAATTTTTATCCAGCACGTTATAGTATAATTCTTTTTATTTTAGAAGTAAAGAGGAAATTTATGAAATATGTCGATTACAATAAAGTTTCCATTCCTATTTTTTGAGGAATCATTCCACAGGACTGATAAAATTTCATCGCATTTTCATTTAAACTCCAGACATTTAAGGTGACGTTATAGCATTCCTGCTCTTTTGCAAAAGCAATCACTGCATCATATAGCGTTTTTCCGATATGCCTTCCCCTTTTCCTCTCATCCACACATAAATCATCAATGTACAAAGTCTTAACGTCCGTTAAAACAGCATTCTCCTTATGTTGCTGAAAGATACAAAATGCGTATCCTAATACATAATCATTTTCATCTACAGCCACGAATACCGGTCTTTCCTCATCTTCTAAAATCTCCTCTAATTCTTCATTTGTATATTTTTTTGCTCCAAATCGAAACAAATCCGGTCGTCCTTTATGATGCACCATGCATACCTGTAATAATAAATCATTAATTCGATTTAAATCTTTTCGTTTTGCCCTTCTTATATTCATCTTATTTTCCTCCGGGTTAAAATTATCATTTGAACAATAACGGAATTATACTATAAATCTTTCCTAAGGGCAATATTTAACTAGATTGTCAGAATACCATTACTGCTCTCAGGTGTACAGTAGCAAGATTCCCACATACAGAAAATAAGATTGTATTTTTATCTGATTTATGGTATAATTTTACAAACTTAAATAGTTTCCGAAACACTCCACGAATATTTGTATTCATATGGAGCCATTAAAGTTCAGAGGCGTGATTTTGTCTTTGATAATACATATCATTTATGAAAGGAAGAATATTATGAGATTAGTGACCCGTTCCGATTTTGACGGACTTGCCTGTGGGGCTCTTTTAAAAGAGGCAGGCATTATTGATTCTTGGAAATTTGCACACCCTAAAGATCTTCAGGATGGTTTGATTCCTGTGGATGAGAATGACTGCCTGGCGAATGTTCCTTATGTTCCGGGATGTGGACTTTGGTTTGACCACCATTCTAGCGAACACGAACGTAACGAATTAAAGGGAAAATATAAAGGAGAAAGTCGTATTACTCCATCTTGTGCCCGCATTATTTATGAATATTATGGTGGAAAAGAACGCTTTCCTCAATTCGATGATATGATGGAAGCGGTGGATAAAGTAGACTCCGGTAATCTTACCTTAGATGAAATCATGAATCCTACGGGGTGGATTTTAATCGGATTCCTTATGGATCCTAGAACAGGACTTGGCCGTTGGAGACAATTTACCATTTCGAACTATCAATTAATGGAAAAGTTAATGGATGCCTGCCGTACTATGACTACAGAAGAAATTCTTGAACTCAGCGATGTAAAGGAAAGAATTCAGGTATATAACGAACAGACAAAAAACTTTGTGGAAATGGTTCGAAAATATACCCGCGTAGAAGGAAATGTTATCATTTCAGATTTACGTGGTGTTGACCCAATTTACACCGGTAACCGTTTTATGATTTACAGTTTATATCCGGAACAAAACATTTCTGCGTGGATTGTAAGTGGACGTGGTGGTATTGGTTGTTCTGCAGCGGTTGGTTACAGCATTCTTAACCGAACCTGCGATATTGACGTTGGAAGCCTTATGTTAAAATACAATGGTGGTGGACATAAAGCTGTGGGAACCTGTCAGTTCTCCGATGAAAATATGGAAACAGAACTTCCTAAGATGTTAAAAGAACTTTGCGAATCAGCAAATGCATAACGCAATCTAAATATTTCTGATATACATAAGAGCTATCTTATTTGAAATTTTCATTCATAGGATAGCTCTTTTTTTGTAAAAAGGAAGCAAAAAAACAGGTGACATATTTCCATGTCACCTGTCCTACTTCTATTTACTTCACCGATTGTTCTTCCGGCTCGTTTTATTTCTGGTATTTCTCAAACTGTTGCACCAGTTCATTTACTTCATTCAGTAATCTCTTTGCCTGCTCTGTTTGTTTCTGATTCTGTAAACTTCTGTTTTCCACATCTTTTGCACTTTCAGAAACCGCTTCACTACTATCGGACAACTGATTAATATTTTCGATAATAGTATCGTTGGAATGCACCAGATTCTCAATCTTTGCATTAATATCTTCAACACGTTGGTTCAGTGTAGTAATATTTTTTTGTACCGCACTAAATCCATCCGAAGCATCTGCAACCTTTTTATTCTGCTGATTCATGGCATTAATAGAACTTTGCACAATTTCGGAAGCCTCCTGGGCATTCTTGTTTAACTCCTCAACTATATTAGCAATTCTCTCTGTAGATTGTCTGGTTTCTTCCGCCAAATTTCGAATCTGATCCGCTACTACAGAAAAGCCTCTTCCGGCTTCACCGGCTCTGGCACTTTCAATGGAAGCATTTAATGCCAGCAAATTCGTCTGGCTGGAAATATTAAAGATAACCTCTGTAATTTCTTGTACTTCCTTCGCCTTTTTCTGCAGTTCATCCATAGAAATGACTACTTTTGAATTGGTCTCATTCATCACTACTGCATCATTTCGAATAGAGTCTACAATCTTCATATTTTTCTCCAACAATTCTGCTGAAGAAGTAGCTGCCTCAACCATAATCTTAGCATTTTCGGCTGTTTCTTCAATATCTTCATTAATGCTTTCGGTCATTCTGGTCTGTTCCTGTACACTCTCCACAGTTTTCTGTGTTCTGTCAGAAATATCTGCAATGGCACTATGTACGAT
>JAFPAZ010000309.1 GCA_017390645.1 Lachnospiraceae bacterium | reverse complement strand
AATTCTTAGTCTTGGCATTGAAAATGTCCTGGCACTAAGAGGAGATAAGCCGAAGGATATGACAGAAGAACAGTTTGCTTCCAGATATTTTACTTATGCCAGTGATATTATCCCATTGATACATAAATGGGCGAAGAAAGACATTACCGTAGCCGGAGCATGTTATCCGGAAGTACATACAGAGGCAGTTTCAAAAGAGGCTGACTTAGAGGCATTAAAGAAAAAAGTAGAATGCGGAGTGGATTTGCTGATTACCCAATTGTTTTATGACAATGAAATCTTTTACCGATTTTATGAGGATGTTCGGAAAATGGGAGTAGAGACTCCTATCTGTGCAGGGATTATGCCTGTTACCACAGTTTCAGGTTTTAAAAATACCATTACAATGTCCGGTTCTTCCGTGCCGAAAGAATTGTTACAGCAGGTAGAAAAATATTCTGAAAATCCGGAAGATTTAAAGAAGGCAGGTCTGGAATTTGCATTAAAACAAATTCAGCAATTAAGAAATTTTGGTGTAGAAGGAATTCATTTGTATCCTTTAAACAAAAAAGATGTAAGCAAATATTTACTGGAAAATATCTAAAAAATTGAGGCTGTTGCACTAGGTTAAAACCCGGGATATGGCATGATTCGTTAAAAATGCCCCTATCCTGTAGAAAGTTTTCTAAATGCCACAGCCTCAATTTTTATTTTCTTTATGGAAAATTTTATGTATTCTTTAAAAACAAAGATTCAACAAATCATGTTTTAGGAAAGTTCCGATATTTTTGCAAGGGTATGTTCCTTGATTTTAATAAAAGTTTCTTCACTTAAATCATGTTCAATCTTACATGCATCGGCAGCTGCAATATCTTCGCTGACTCCTAACATTGTAAAAAATTTGGTCAACAGGGTATGACGTTCATATATATTAGAGGCAACTTTATGTCCTAAATCAGTTAAATTGATATAGCCTTCTTTGTTCATTTCGATATAGCCATTTTCCCGTAGCTTCTTCATGGCCACACTGACACTTGGCTTTGAAAAATGCATTTCATTTACGATGTCAATGGAGCGAACTTCTCCTAAACGTTGTTTTAATATAAGAATGGTTTCTAAATAATCTTCTGCGGATTCGTGAATTTCCAATTTTTATCCTCCTCATATTGAATATTTTATTGAAAAAACTGACTTTAAATAGCATACCATAAATGAGAATTTGTTGCAAACAAAAATAATTTTTTAAGACAAGTAGCTTGCTACAAAAAAAGGCGAATGCCTGTACAATGTACAGGAGCAATCGCCTGTTTGCTTCTTATTGGTATTTTCTACAATAAATAGATAAAGTATCCCGCGTAGCAGGTTAACATAACAATTCCCCAAACACGTCTTAATTCCAGCTTTCTAAATACCGCAATCCATAAAATAATACCAGCAGCAATTGCTACGATTCCGTCAATAAGGAAGCTTGGTTCGTAAACCATTGGTATGATAAGGGAAGAAGTACCAAGTACGAATAAAATATTAAATAGGTTACTTCCTACGACATTACCAATGGCAATATCAGCATTTCCCTTTCTTGCCGCAGTAACGGAGGTAACCAGTTCAGGAAGGGAAGTTCCTAAGGCTACGATGGTAAGTCCGATAAAACGGTCTGTCATACCAAAGGCTTTCGCAATTTCAGTGGCACTGTCTACGGTTACATTACTTCCCAACACAACGATTACAGCACCTACGATGGCACTGAGTAATAATTTTATCGTGCTGGTCTCTACTTTTTCGTTTTCTTCTTTTCCGTTTTTGGCAAGGATGAATAGGTAAACTAAATATATAATGAAGAATACCCATAAAATAACACCTTCGATGCGGGAAATTTTGTTACCGCTCATTCCCATTACAACGAATAGTATTGAAATAAAAATCATATAAGGAATTTCGATTTTTAAAGTGGACTTTTGGATTGCCACGGTTGTAATTACGGAAGTAACACCTAAGATAATAAAGATATTTAAAATATTACTTCCTACGACATTTCCTACTGCGATATCTGCAGTTCCTTTTAATGCAGCAGTGATACTAACTGCGGCTTCCGGTGCACTGGTTCCCATGGCTACAATGGTCAGACCTACTACTAATTGTGGAATTCCCATTTTTCTGGCAATTCCGGAAGTACCTTCTACAAACCAGTCAGCACCTTTTATCAACATTGCAAATCCTAAAACTAATAATAATATTTGTAAAAAAATCATGATTATTCTCCTTTGTTTCGCATGTTGCAGCTCATGCTTTGTATTTCAAATAATAGTTTATAAAAAATATAATATTTTATGTATAATACGAAAAAACTTCACCTCCCTCGAGGGATTATAACACATGCTTTATTGAAAATCCAGTGTATATCAACATTGAATGTTGAAACAAATAAGCACGTATTATGGTTTAATTGTTAACAATAACAAGCAAGAAAAATTTAAGAAGGAACATCAGCTTTCGCTGATTCAGTATATCTGTGCTTTAATTATCATGAAGCAATTCCTTTATTTCTTCCACAGACATAGTTTCCATCAGTTCTTCTATCCGTGCAAAAAGTGTCATATATTTTATAGGAAGAGTATATTTTTTCATTTCCTCTAAAATTTCAAAAACCTTTCCAAAATCAAATTCATCCATACAATGCTCCAGATTGTTAAGAATTGGAAGGATGGTGTTTTCATCTAATCCCGGCAAAGTTTCTGTTTTTTGTACCGGTTCTAGCATTTGATAATGGCTTAACACTTTTTCTATATCATTTAAAAGGATACGGTAGTCCTTTTGGAATGTGGTCATATTCTGATCGATATAAGAAAAATCACCAATACGGCCAGACTCCTCTTGTTTACGTGCGGAAGTGGAAATTTCCGTTGCACCTATGCTTAAGGAAGTGCTTTTTAAAGCATGAATCTTAATGATATAGTTTTCATAATCCTGTTGTTTCCAGGCAGACTCTAATTCAGCCAGATGTTTTTCGCCATATTCGTAGGTAATTTTTAGGATATTTAAATAATCCTGAATTTCTCCGCCACAGTTAGCAATCCCTTCTTCCACCTTTATTTCAGGGAGTTTTTCCTTTAAGAATAAAATCTCTTTTTCCTTTTTTGGATCTTGTTTTGTTTCTTCTGGTTTAGTGTTATTGGAAGAAACTTCGCTTGAAGAATCATAAGTAATTCGTTCTTCTGGGACAAAGCGTAAAAACAATTCTTCTAATTCACCTGTGTTAATTGGTTTTCCGAGATATTCATCAAAGCCTTTATCAATCAGGAGTTCTTTCGTT